>CAVHAY010000112.1:0-2786 GCA_963634115.1 Clostridia bacterium
TTAAATCTTTTTCGTTAATATTTCCTCCAGAGGCGCCGCCGTCTGTACCTCCATGGCCTGCATCAATAACAACCTGTAAATTATTCATATAGTACCTCCTTCTAAAGTAATATATGTCATTCATTTATATTGGGAACAAAGCACAGAAAATATATTATTATAATAATACAATTCAATATATATTGAAGTTATTTATTTTGAAACATGGTAATTTATAGATTTAATAAAACTGAATAATAAATTAAAACTTATTTAGTGGTGTAGTAACAAAAAAAATAATGGAATACCATTATCTTTTATTTTGACTTGACACCAATTGTTTTGATATGTGAGTTTTCAGTAGAACCCATATTTTTATTTAAATACTTACTAAAAGAAGGTTTACTGTTAAGTATTACCCCTACAGTACTACGAATCCATTTCATGCATTCTTCTCTTTCCTCTGGATTTCTAAAATCATAAGAATATGTGGCTTTATTACTACCTGTAATAAGAACGATAGGAAAACCATTTTCATCAAGTTTGTAAGAAATAAATTTAATTTTTCTTCCTCTACCAGCTGTTTTATTATAGTCATCAATTTGATTTTTTATAGCCACTACCGCAACATATGCGAAATAATAGGGATGTACATAATGTTTAAAAAATTGATTAGGTTCAAATATACTTTCGTCAACCGTAGAAATAAAAACATCCTCAGTCATAAGTGTTGAAGAATTCATATCTTTAATACTTGACTTCATCTTAAGACCAATAACCCCATATAAATCACTCATCCACTCTGATGGTGTTTTTAAAATTTCATCAGATACAACTCCAACTTCATCATTATCTATTTTAGAAAAACCATTCATTCTTCTAGCACTGATCCAAAAAGGGTGATATTTAATAATAAAATTATAAGTATCTTTATCTAAATTTCTAACATCATCACAATTTCTTACAGTTTCTTGTGCTTTATATATATTCATAAGATAGTTAAAAGCTTCTGTACTATCTTTTTCCACGTTTTTTGCGTAAAAAACTTTATTATCAACTTTAATATATGAAATATCATTAGAATTTAATTTAAATGTTATTGCCCCGTCAAATAACTTTGTGAATCTCTCCATAGTATCCATTATATCAGGGTTAATATTATCATAATTCATAGTATCATTCCTTCCCAAAAATAAATAACATTTAGATATAATATATAAAAATGAGAAAATTGTCAAATTATTAAAAAAAATGTATAATTATTCCTAGGATGGTGAATGTATGAAAATAACAAAAGAGATAAATAAGGATATATTTAGAGAATATGATTTACGTGCTATAGCGGATACTGATTTAAGTGATGATGTAGTGTATACAATAGGTAAAAGTTATGGTAGTTATATACAAAAAGATGATAATCAAAAGGTTATAATAGGTTATGATAATAGGCTTACATCAGAAAGAATAGTAAATGCACTAATAGAAGGGTTAAAAAGTACTGGCCTTACTATAATAGATTTAGGATTAGTAACAACTCCTATGTATTACTTTGCTAAAAAATATTATGACGTAGGTACAGGTATTATGGTAACTGCTAGTCATAATCCTAAAGAATATAATGGTTTTAAAATATCTTTTAGTAAAGTAGGTAATGCTTATGGTCCTTTAATAGAAGATTTTAAAGATTTTACGTATAAGGCAAATTTTATCACTAAGGAGGGTGGTAAAGTAATAAATAAGGATATAAGAGAGGCTTATTTAGAAAACATAAAAAAAAGTGTTAATTTAGGAAAACGTAAAATAAAAGTTGTTATTGACTGTGGAAATGGAACAGGAAGTATTATAGTAAAAGATATTTTTAAATTATTTGATGTAGATATTACATATTTATATTGTGAAAGTGATGGTAATTTTCCACATCATATCGCTGATCCAGCCGTAAAAGATAATATGATAGATTTAGGTAAAAAGGTTAAAGAAGTAAATGCTGATTTTGGTATTGGTATTGATGGTGATGCTGATAGAGTAGGAGTAGTAGATGAAAATGGTAATTATCTAACCGCAGATCTTCTAATGCTTATAATTTATAGACATTTATTTAATACTATGAAAAAGAAAAAAGCTGTATTTGATGTAAAATGTTCTAGAACTCTTATCGATGGTTTAGAAAAGTTAGGATTAAAAACTGAAATGTATCGTACTGGAAATTCATATTTAAATATAAAAATGCAAGAAGGTTATGATTTTGGAGGTGAATATTCAGGTCATTTCTTCTTTAGAGATAAATATCAAGGTTTTGATGATGGAATATATGCAGGACTTAGAATAATAGAAATACTTTCCCATAATACTTGTAAATTTAGTGAATTACTTAAAAATATCAATACTTATTATTCAACTGAAGAAATTAAAGTTTCTGTAAGAGAAGATAATAAATTCAAAATAGTAGATAAAATAAAAGAGTATGTAAAAGAAAAACATTATTTGTCTGAACAAATAGATGGTGTTAGGGTAGAGTTTGATTATGGTTGGGCTCTTGTACGCGCTAGTAACACGGGACCAAATCTTACTGTAAGGTTTGAAGCTAATACCAAGGAAAAGTTAAAAAATATTGAAGATGAATTTATGAATCTTATAAATAAGTATAAAGAAATTTTATAGTTGAACTATTAACTTTATAAATAATATGATAAAATGATACCGGTGGTAAGATGAAAAAAACTTTTGAATATAAATTAGATGGTGAAAAATATAATGTTATAATAGAATATAAAAATAATAAAAATACTTATATTAAAGTTAAAGAA
>CAVHAY010000112.1:2796-4621 GCA_963634115.1 Clostridia bacterium
GTTAAAGAAGATTTAATTATATATGTAACAACTAATATATTTACCACAAAAAGAGATATTAAATATTTATTAGATAAAGAGAGCGATTACTTAAGAAAAGTGTTAAAAAAAGTAAAAAAACGTAGTGAAAAAAATGCTGATTTCTATTATTTAGGAACTAAATATGATATAATAAAGGTACCATTTGATAATATAGAAATAGATGGAAACAAGTTATACTATAAAAATGAAAGAATGCTTGAAAAATGGTTAAAAGATCAAACTACTAAAATTTTTAAAGAAAGATTAGATTATTGTTATAATTTATTTGAAGAAGATATTTTATATCCTAAGTTAAAAATAAGAAGTATGACAACTAGATGGGGAGTATGTAATAGAAGAGATGATTCTATTACTTTAAATTCTAAATTAATAAGATATAAAATTAATGATATTGATTATGTTATTATTCATGAACTTTCTCATTTAGTACATTTTGATCATTCTAAGGCTTTTTGGAAAACTGTTGAAAAATATATGTCAGATTATAAAAAGGCAGTGAAAGAATTAAAGGAGTAGATGTATGTGCGAAAATTAAATAAAATTTTATCTGTAATACTAATAATTGCCTTGTGTTTTACTTGTTCTTATAATGCTTCAGCTAAAGAGAAAACTTTAAATGAATTGCAGGCTGAGGCTAAGGCTAATAGAGAAGCTTATAATAAGGCTAAAAGTCAAAAAGAACTTTCAGAAGCTGAAAAAGCGGCAGCAACTGAACAAAAAAAGAAGGTTGAAGCACAAATTACTGAGACTAAATCACAGATTGAAACTACACAAAAAGAAATTGAAAAGTTGCAGGCAGAAATAGACAAAAAGGATGAGCAAATCAAAAGTCTTATGTCTTTTGTGCAAATTTCAAATGGGGAATCAAATTATCTTGAGTATATATTTGGCGCTAAAGATTTTACGGACTTTATTTATAGAGTATCTGTCGCAGAACAATTATCTGATTATAATGATAAGTTAATTAAAGAATATAATTCTAATGTAGAAGAGCTTGATAAAAAGAAAACAGAACTTACTACTAAACAGGCTGATTTAGAAAAGCAACAACAAGAATTAACTGTACTTGAAGCTAAATTAGATAAAGAAATAGAAGTTATTACTGAAGGTATGTCTTCAAAAGATGATGAATATAAAACTCAAATTGGACTTATAAATAGTTTAAAGAGTTTAGGTTGTAGTGGTAGTGAAACTATGAGTTCTTGTAAAAATAGGATCTATTCATCTTATAGGAAAGGTTCTACTAGTGGGGGATCTGCTAATTACAATGGTACTTATATGCCACTTTTATATGGAACTGTTACTAGTGGTTATGGGCAACGTTCATTAGATTTCCATACTGGGGTAGATTTTTCTGGATCTACGGCTGTTTATCCAGTTGCTTCAGGAATGGTTGTTCACGCTGTAGATGGTAGTACTAGTACTTGTGGTAACCATATAATATATGTTTATCATCCTGATTATGGTTATACTACTTCATATTGGCATTTAGTAAATAGAATGGTAAGTATTGGTCAAAATGTAACTCCAAGTACTCAACTTGGAAATACAGGTGGTTCTGGATATAAAGATGGATATTATGACAGGCGTGGTAATTATATACAGTGTGCTTATGGGGGTCATATTCATTTAAATCTATTTTATGGACTTACAACAACCAATAATAATAGAATAAATCCAACAATATGGTTAAAAAATATACCAGCTACTGGGAGATCATTTACAAGTTATAGATAAAAGGGAATATTCCCTTTTATTTGACATTATGCACTATAACTTTCAT
>CAVHAY010000112.1:4631-6573 GCA_963634115.1 Clostridia bacterium
AATAATAATTGGTGATATAATGAAAGTGAAAGTTTTTGACGAGGGTCATGAAAAAGATTTAGAAAATGATATTAATGAATTTTTAAATTCAAATGAAATAGAACTTATTGATATTCATTATTCAGTAAGTTTAGGAGTATTTGGTGAAGAACAAGTATATTGTTTTTCCGCACTTCTTGTTTATAGATAGGAGTACATATGAAAAAGACAAGTTTTTTAGCGGGTGCCGCTATATCAACAATTGGAATAATTATTTGTAAAGTAATAGGACTTATATATGTAATTCCTTTTTATGCGATTATAGGTGTTGCTGGTGGAGCTTTATATAGTTATGCTTATTCTATATATAATATGTTTTTAAATCTTGCAACAAGTGGTATTCCGGTTGCTATGAGTAAAATTGTAAGTGAGTATAATGCCCAAAAATATTATAATACCAAAGAAAGAACTTTTAAAATAGGGCTTAAAATAATAGGAATTTTATGTGTAACAATTTTTATTCTTTTATTTGTTTTTGCACCTCAGATAGCATACTTTATAATTGGTGATGTAAAAGGTGGAAATACTATAGAAGATGTAGCTTTTGTTATAAGAGTAATATCCACTGCTATTTTAGTTGTACCTTTTTTAAGTGTATCTAAAGGATATCTACAAGGGCATAAAATAATGAGTGTTTCGTCAATTGCCAACATATTAGAGCAATTAGTTAGAGTAATAGTTATTTTAGTGGGTAGTTATGTGGCTTTAAATATATTTCATCAAACAAAATCTGTCGCTGTAGGAGTAGCAGTATTTGGCGCTACTATAGGAGCTTTGGTTGCTTATCTTTATGTTAGAAATAAAATAAAGAAGAATAAAAAAGAATTAAATCAAAATGCTGTTATAACAAATGATGAAAAGAAAATTACTAATAAGCAAATTGCTAAAAAAATAATTTTCTATGCTTTACCTTTTGTAGCTATTTCTGTTATTCAATCTGGTTTTACTATGGTTGATGTCTTTACAGTAGTAAAATCTTTAGTATCTTTAGGTTATAGCACTAGTATTAGTGAAAATGTTTTAAGTGTAATTGCGACATGGGGTTCAAAACTTAATATGATAGTAATGAGTATTGCAACTGGTATTATTATGAGTTTAATTCCTACGATCGCATCATATTATGCTGTAAAAAAATATAAAGATGTAAATTTAAAAATAAATGAAGCTATAAGTACATTAGTCCTTATAACAATACCTCTTGCTGTAGGTTTAAGTTTTATGGGGGCTGATGTTTGGACTGTTTTTTATGGATATAATGAGCTTAATATATCAATATTTAAGTTATTAATATTATCACAAATAACTCTTTCTATATGTTCAGTTATGGTTAATACTAATCAGACTTTAAATAATACTAAAGCAAATATAATAGGGCTTGGATTTTCTTTAATTGCTAAGATAGTTTTAAATATTCCATTTATGAAACTCTTTAATGTTATTGGGATAGAAGCTTATTATGCACCAATTGCTTTAAATATTATTATTGATACATTATGTTTTATATATCTTGCTCGTGTAATAAAGAAACAAACTAATATAAATTATTTTAAATCTGTAAAAACAATTATTAAAGTAATATTATGTACTGCTATAATGATATTATGTTTAATGATATTAAATTTTGTAGTACCAATGACAACACATAGTAGAATGGTTGCTATTTTACAATTACTAATTTATGGAGTTGTAGGTATAGTAGTATATTTCTATGTTGCTTATAAATCAAAAACATTAGATGAGGTATTTGGTAAGGATATGATGAAAAAAATACTTACTAAATTAAAATTAAAAAAGAATAATTGACTAGTTAATTAAATTTTGATATTCTAAAAATAGAATAGGAGGGATGCACAAGTGGAAAGTTTAAGTTTTTTTGAAAAACTGCAAGTGCTTTTTCAAAACG
>CAVHAY010000113.1:0-5511 GCA_963634115.1 Clostridia bacterium
GGGTGATTAGATGAAAAAATATAAAAAAACGAAAATACTAATTATCTTTATTCTTTTACCTATATTGTTAATATTAAGTATATATTTATATGCTTATGTATCACCAAAGCTATCAATAGATGGGGCGAATGGTTATTATTTATATGATAATTCTGAAAACTTGTATAATGGTAGTAATGAAGACTGGGCTAATTTAAATCAAATATCTGATAATCTAGTAAATGCGACTATTTCTATTGAAGATAAAAATTTTTATAAGCATAAAGGCTTTGATCCTTTAAGAATAATAAAAGCCTTGTTTGTAAATATAAAATCTAATGCCACTATTCAAGGGGCTTCTACTATATCCCAACAATACTCAAAAAATTTATTTCTAGATTTTGATAAGACATGGTCTAGAAAATTAAAAGAAGCTTGGATAACAGTACGTTTAGAAACTCATTATACCAAAGATGAAATACTAGAAGGATATTTAAATACTATCAATTATGGTGGAATATTTGGTATTGAAAATGCCGCAAATTATTATTTTGGTAAGAATGCTCATGATCTGACACTAGCGGAAGCATCAATGCTGGCAGGTATTCCTAAAAATCCTAGTACTTATTCTCCACTTATAAATGAAAAAAAAGCTAAGAAAAGGCAAAAAAGTATTTTAGACTCTATGGTTACAAATGGTTATATTACCAAAGAAGATGCGAAAGAAGCTTATAGAGAAAAATTAACATATAAAAGTAATGATGATTCGGCAAATTTAAAGATGATGATGTACTATCAAGATGCTGTTATGGATGAATTAGAATCGTTAGAAGGACTTCCGGCTTCTTTTCTAGATACAGGGGGACTTAAAATATATACAAATTTAGATTATAATGCTCAAAACCTACTAGAAGATTCAGCAAGTAAAAATATTACATCAGAAGGTATTCAAATGGCCGCAATTGCGATTGAACCTACAACTGGTAAAGTAATAGCTTTAACAGGGGGAATGGATTATAATAAAAGTGAATATAATCGCGCGACTAAAAGTAAAAGACAAGTAGGTTCTACTATAAAACCATTTTTATATTATTCAGCTTTAGAAAATGGTTTTACCCCTTCTACTACTTTTACTAGTGAAAAAACTACTTTTACGTTTGATAAAAATAAAACTTATACTCCTAAAAATTATAATAATGAATATCCAAATAAACAAATAAGTATGGCTGCCGCTATTGCATATTCAGATAATATATATGCTGTCAAAACTCATCTTTTTTTAGGAGAAAATAATCTTGTAAATATTTTAAAAAGAGTTGGAATAAATAAAGAGGTTAAAACTCTCCCCTCTTTGGCACTTGGTGCTGATGAGATTAATCTAATGGAAATGATGAAAGGTTATACTACGCTAGCAAGTGGTGGTAATAAAATAGAACCTTATTTTATATCTAAAATAACTGATATGAAAGGTAATGTTTTATATGAAAATAATAAGAAACCAGAAAGTACTTTAAATAAAAGTACCACATATATATTAAATGAATTACTTACTACAACATACTCTAAAGAATTTATTGATTATAATACACCAACATGTTACTCTATTTCTCCTAAAATGAGTCATAAATACGCAATTAAAAGCGGTACTACTAATACCGATAATTTAATATTTGGATATAATAAAAATATATTAGTAGGCATGTGGACTGGTTATGACACTAATAAAGAAGTAACAAGTAAAGACAGTACTAATATTAAAAATGCTTGGGTAGATTTTACTGAGAGTTATTTAGAGGGCAAAGATAAAGAGCAAGAATGGTATAATACACCAGAAAATGTTGTCGGTGTTGCGATTGAACCTGTTAGTGGGAATATTGCAAATAATTCATCAAAAGCCAAAATATTATACTATATTAAAGGAACAGAACCTAAAAAAAGTGATTATAATCTAGAAGATACTATTCCAACGATAAAAGAACAAAATTAAGGTATAGGTAACTGTTTCTTTTTTATTTTAGAAAAAGGTTTTTCTAAATTCATTGTATTTTCAAATAATTTTTCATAGTTTTCTTTGTTTTCTTCATTAAAACTTGTAATACCATATTTAGCTAGGCTATCTATAAATGCATCATTTTTATTTATATTAATAACATTATTAATTAAACTATTAAACATAGGATCAATAATAAAGTTTTTTTCTCCTTTTTTATCATGATAACAAACAGTAATATAATTATGTTTTAAATATTCTGGTTTATTTTCATTAGTGCTATGTAAAGTACATCCTATACTCTCATTTATGAAATATGAAACTATATATAAGCTTATATCATCATTCCATAAATCATGACTGATATGGGTTTTTTCTATTTCTGTTTTCCATTTTTTAGTTTGTTTTAATATTTGTTCTGGGATAGACATATAACCATATAGTTTAGGTTTAATACCTAATTCAAAAATAGAGTCACATATTTTATAATAATAAAACTGTATAATTGCCTCACAATTATCGCTATCATCTACAATGGCTTTATTCATTGCTCTTCTATAAACTTTATCTTCATTGGCGGATATATATACGGATGGTATTCCAACGTTTAAAAATAATTTATTAATAAAGCCTCTAATACTTCTACCATTACCATCTACAAAGGGATGTATCTTAATAAGTTTACATTTAAGTCTTATACAGGCATCAATATATTCAAAGAGTTTTTCTTTTTTTTCTGATATTTGATTAGCCAAAGACATAATATTTTCTAAATCGTAGTTAGCGGTTTTTAAAGCAGACCAAATATTTAAATAGTCTAAAAAATTAACTCTAGAACCATTAATATGACAATCAGCATTTCTCGTATGTCCACCAAATGTATAATTATTATCATAATTATGATTATTGTTGGCATCTATTACTGAATAAAGTTTTTGATGTAAATCAAGTAAAGTATAAATATCAAAATTATTATTAATTTCTGATGAATGAATATATTCATACATTACGGCCATGCCTTCTTTTTCTTGATGACTATGACTATCTTCTAGAATAGCTTCACATTCTATATAATGGTTAACAAAATTATCTGTTAAGTCATCCAAATTACGATCTTGTTCATCTAAAGAATAATAACAATGAATAAGTTTTTTAGGGATATCTAAATTTCCTTTTTGATATAGTATTCCCTCGTCTTTTTGTTTTTCATATTCAGTAAATAAGATAATAATATTTTCAAGTTCATTGTTATTTAAATTATTAATACTCATATAGTTATCGCCTCTTTGCGTTGTTATTATGAGCCCATTTTTATTTTTTCTTTAAAACTTCCACTATATCATCATTTTTAAGACCAAAGGCATTCGCATCATCTGTATCTAAATGTAATCTAAGAGCGGCGGTATCTTGTACTTTCAAATGTACATTTTCAAGTATTCCAGCTTTTTCACCTAAGATACGCACACATACAAGTTCATCTTGTTGTAATCCATATTTTTTTAATTCACTAGGTTTAATATGTATATGTCTATTTGCAATTATAACACCCATATCTATATGAGCACTTCCTTTTGGTCCAATAATAGTAATCTTCTCAGTATCTTTTAAACATCCAGAATCTCTAACGGGTGGATTTAATTTCATTTGGTAGCAGTCTGTTCTAGATAATTCAACTTGATTATAATCACGAAATGGTCCAACTAAACGAACGTCTTTTATTACTCTATCACCATTTTTAAGTGAAACTTTTTGATTCGCCGCATATTGAAAAGGTTGATCTAAGTCTCTAAATTTACTAATTTCTTCATCAAATAATAAATCATAAATTTCTTTAGTCAAATGAACGTGTCTATTTGAAACTCCAACACTAATTTTCATAACTATCATCCTTTTCTTAAATCTTTATCTGCTTATCTAATTATAGCATATTTCCAAGGTAAATAAAATATATTTTAAAAGAAGGAGGATATAATGAACAATAATTTTGTGAATCAAAATAGTTTTGGTGGTACCCCTTTATATTCAGGAGGAAACCCAGTCCCTAATCAAGAAACTAATGGAGGCTATCCAGATACTGAATTTGAACAGTCATATATTGAAAATATCTTGAGATTAAATCGTGGTAAACAAGTAGAAGTTTATGCCTCATATCCAGATTCCACTGAATGGCGTGATAAAATTTTTACTGGTATCATTGAAAGAGCTGGTAAAGATCATCTAATACTAAGTGATCCCGCGACTGGTAATTGGTATCTTATCTTGATGATATATATAAATTACATCAAATTTAATGAAAGAATAATATCTAGTGCTGAATTTTACCCAAGTAATTGAAATATCAATTTAAGTCTGTTATAATTGATTAAGGTGATAGAATGAATTTAATCATAACAATAGCACTTATAATAATAATTATAGTTGTCCTAGCAATAGTATACATAACAAATTATAATAATCTACAGTGTTATATCATTAGAATAAATGAGGCTGAAAATAATATTGACTCGATCTTAAGACAAAGATTTGATCTTTTAAATAAGGCTGTAGATGTTATTAAGGCTAATATTAATTCTGATGAAGAAATACTAGGGACAATAGTAAAATTAAGATCAAAAAAACTATCAAACTTTGAACTAGATAGAAAGTTATATGAGGCTATCAAAGAATTTAATAGTTACAAAGAAAAGTATCCAGAACTTAAACAAAGTGAAGTATTTACTCATGCGGATGTATCAATTAATGAATCTGAAGCTGAAATTATAGCTTTTAGAAAGTACTATAATGATATCATAACTGACTACAATAGATTAGTAAAAACATTTCCAAGTAACATAGTTGCTCTATTCTGTCATTTTAAAGAAAAACCTTACTTTGATGAAAATACTACAAGTAAAATAAAATTATAAAAACGTGAAGATAATAAACTATCTAACACGTTTTTTCTTGCTTTTTTTTCTATTTCTGGCACTTTTAATAATAACATATAAAATAACAAGTATTCCTACTGCGATTGAACCATACATAATGTAATCAGGGTTTATTTCAAAATTATTATTATCTTTACTATTTTCCTTTTTATCATTTGTCTTAATGACATATTCTCCATCTTTAGTATATAAATATTGTTCTCTAGCATATCTAGCAACATATTCTTTATCTTGTAATTTAGTAATTTGTGTTTTAAGTTCTTTAGAGTCGCCTTTTAAATCATTAAGTTTACTTTTTAGAGTGGTTTCTTCTATATGTAATTGATATAACTGTACAGTGGTCATAACTATGGTAAAGCCAAAATAACCAACTGCTAAAATAACAATTGGCATAAGTATAGTAAGTCTTCTCTTCGCAGATTTAGTCATCTTTTTTTTGGCCATTTACTTCACCTACTCTTATAAGTAAAGTATATCATTTTTTTATAACCTTAGCAATTGCTTTTTGTGTTACTCCTCCTAAAATTAACACAATTAAACAGTATAAATGGAAATAGCCATAACTTATCTTAAGTAAAAATATAAAGTATATAATAAATAAACATAATATAATTA
>CAVHAY010000114.1:0-5257 GCA_963634115.1 Clostridia bacterium
GAATGTAAGTGATTATATAAAAGCCAATACAAATACAGAACAGTGTGGAAGCATGATGTTAAACAATAATGATCCTGTTACATGTACAACAACAAACTGGATATATGCAGGACCTATGGGTAGTGATGATTCTTGGCCTGTCGCGCCGTTTTCTTACTCGAATGCTAGCAGCATGTTCTTTGTGGACAGTTTCGGCGGCCTCGACTGCTACGGCGCTTACGGCAGTTACGGCGTGGTCCCAGTTCTCTATCTATCATCCGATATCTCTTTAAATGGAGAAGGAACACAGAACAGTCCATATACTATAGGATAAAATAAGAGTATAGTTAAAGATGAAAAATTAATAATTTTCATCTTTTTTATTCCATTAATTGGTACATATGGTATAATCATTTTAGTGGGTGGTTGTAATGAATGATAAACTAGAATTATTGCTTAATAAAATAGATATAGATAGTAAATATTTTAAGGGAAGTTTAGATAAAATTATAGGAAATAGAAAAAGAGACAAGTATGTCTTTTGTTTTAGCCTTGAAAATATACTTCCACTTAATGTTTTTTTGAAACTTGAAAAAAAATTATCTTTATATTTTGGTGTTACAACAACAGTAAAGATAAAATACGATAATATAGATTTTAAAAGTCTTAAAGAATATTATATGTATTATTTAAAACAAGAGGCTAAAGAAGCACCACTTTTAAATATATTTTTAGATAGTGAGATTAAATTGGAAGGTAAATTTTTAACAATTACTGTGGCTAATAAGGCTGAAGAAATGAAGTTTGAAAGCGTTAAGGATTATTTAGAAGAATGTTTAAATAATGCTGGCTTTTCTATTCATATAAAGACTTTAATTGATGAAAGTAAATCAAAAGAAATTTCCCATATAATAGAAAAAGAAAAACTTAAAGAAGTGCCTGTTATACCTAAAAAAGAAAGTCCACTAATTATGGGTGGAGAGATAAAAGGAAAGGTAATTGATATTTCTAATCTTACGTTTGAAATTGATAATGTTATTGTAGAAGCTTATGTTTTTGGTAAAGATACTTTTGAATCATCAAAAAGTGAATTTAGAATTATTACATTAAAGATATATGATGGTACTGATAGTATGTACTGTAAAATATTTTGTAGAGATAAAGAATCTTTTGATAAATATAACAAAAGAATAAAAGAGGGTAAATATTATAAAATAAGAGGCTACACAAAAAATGATAAGTATTCTAATGAAATAGTACTTAATGCTAGAGACATAAATGTTAGTGATAAAAAAGATGAAGAACGTCAAGATAATGCCGAAGAAAAGAGAATAGAACTTCATGCACATACAAAAATGAGCCAAATGGATGGTGTTGTAGATGCAAAAACATTAGTTAAAACAGCTTATAAATGGGGTCATAAGGCAATTGCTATAACAGATCATAATGGTTGTCAGTCTTTTCCCGATATTTATCATACAGTATGTGATATAAATAAAGGTAAAGAAGACAAAGATAAGTTTAAAGCTCTTTATGGAACAGAACTTACTATGATAGATGATAGAGTTGATATTGTTTTACGTCCAACAGATGCTGATTTACTTGATAGTACTTATGTAGTATTTGACCTTGAGACGACAGGTTTTAATGCAGCTGGTTTAGATTCAATTATTGAAATTGGTGCCGTTAAAATAAAAAATGGTGAAATCATTGATAGATTTGATGAACTTATTGATCCAGAAAGAAAATTACCTGCAAAAATAACAGAACTTACTAATATTACTGATGCCATGCTTAAAGGAAAAGATAAGGAAGATGTAGTTGTTAAAAGATTTATAAAGTGGTATAAAGATCTTCCTATGGTCGCACATAATGCCAAGTTTGATGTTTCATTTTTAGTTATGGCATATAAAAAGTATAATCTAGGCGAATTTACTAATACAGTTATTGATACTTTGGAATTATCTAGAACATTAGATAATACTTATGCTAGACATGGCTTATCTGCTTTAGTTAAAAGATATGATGTTCCTTGGGACGAAAATGCCCACCATAGAGCTGATTATGATGCAGAAGGTACAGCACTTGTATTTCATAAAATGCTTAAGAAACTACAATCACAAAATTTCTTTAAGATTAAAGATTTAGATAGACTTGTTAGTAAAGATGAAATTCATAAATATGGCAATAGTTATCATGTTAATTTGCTTGCTTTGAATAGAGCAGGCCTTAAAAATATGTTTAAAATTGTTTCACTTGCCAACACAAAATACTTATATAAGACACCAAGAATTTTAAGATCTGAAATAGAAGCACATAGAGAGGGACTTTTAATTGGTAGTGGCTGCTACGAAAGTGAAATATTTAGGCAGGCTCGAAGTAAGAGTGATGAGGAACTGGCTAATTTAATCAATTTTTATGATTATGTCGAAGTTCAACCCATAGATGTCTATGATCATTTGTTACAACAAAACGATTTTGCTAACAAGATAGAACTTGTAGAGCATTTAAAAAAAATTATCAGACTTACACAAGAAGCTGGTAAATTGATATGCGCAACTGGAGATGTACATCATTTAAATAAAGAAGATAAGATATATAGAGAAATTATTGTTAATCAAAAAGTTCCTGGTGGTGGTAGACACCCACTGGCTAGAAAAAATATAAGCAGTATTCCATCTCAACATTTTAGAACAACTAACGAGATGCTTGATGATTTTAGTTTCTTAGATGATGCAGAAGCCAAAAAAATAGTTATTGATAATCCTAAAAAAATAGCGGATATGGCCGAAATTATAGAAGTTATTATTGAAACAGGTGGTATTCCTTTTGCGCCAAAAATTGAAAACTGTACACGTGATACTACTGATTTAGTATATACGAGAGCTGATAAAATATATGGTAATCCACTTCCTTATAATATTGAAGAAAGACTAGCCACAGAATTATATGGAGATGAACCATTTAATATTATTAAAAAAAATACCCCACAAGGCGATATGGGAGACGATGAGTATAAAGTTTTAATATATGCAAAATTACATAAAGTAATGACTAGTTATGATACTGAAGTACATAAACTTGTCATAGATGATTTAAAACATGATAATCCTGAAGTGACAGAAGAAGAAATAGAGAAAGCTTTAAAAGATAAACTTACCGGAATTATTGGAGCAAATTTCGACGTTATTTATTTAATAGCCCAAAAATTAGTTAAAAAATCAAACGATGATGGATATCTAGTTGGATCCCGTGGCTCTGTTGGTTCTAGTTTAGTTGCAACAATGATGGGTATATCAGAAGTTAATCCACTTCCACCACATTATGTATGTCCTAAATGTAAAAAAAGTATTTTTGAAGTTAATGGTGTTAGTTTAGGTAGCAATTATGGTAGTGGATATGATATGCCAGATATGACTTGTCCAGAGTGTGGTACTAATATGAATAAAGATGGTCATGACATGCCATTTGCGACTTTCCTTGGTTTTCACGCCGACAAAGTACCAGATATTGATTTAAATTTTTCAGATTTAAATCAAGCCGCCGCACATGAGTATACAAAAGTATTGTTTGGTGTAGATAATGTATATAGAGCTGGTACAATTGGTACGGTTGCCGAAAAAACAGCTTTTGGTTTTGTTAGAGGATATTGCGATGACAAAGGAATTATGATGCGTAACGCAGAAATCGAAAGACTTGCGACAGGTTGCACAGGTGTCAAAAGAACAACTGGTCAGCATCCTGGGGGTATTGTTGTTATCCCTAAATATATGGATGTATTTGATTTTACACCTTTTCAGTATCCTGCGGATGATGTAAATTCTGCTTGGAGAACAACTCACTTTGATTACCACGCAATTGATCAAGATGTACTTAAGTTAGATATTTTAGGGCATTCTGGTCCAACAAAATTAAGACTTATACAAGATTATACAAGCATAGATGTCACGACAGTACCACTGGATGATAAAGAAACAATGAAGATATTCGTTTCAACTGAACCTTTAGGAGTTAGTGCAGATGATATTATGTGTGATGTTGGAACAATCGGTATTCCTGAATTTGGTACACCATTTACCATTAACATGGTACGTGAGACTCGCCCTAAAACATTCGCCGAACTTACTAAAATATCTGGATTATCACATGGTACTGATGTGTGGAATGGTAATGCAAAAGATTTAATTGATCAAAACATAGTACCTTTTAGTGAAGTTATTGGATGTCGTGATGATATTATGGTTTACCTTATGTATCACGGTTTACCAGCACTTAAGGCCTTTAAAATTATGGAGTTTGTTCGTAAAGGTAAAGCTAGTAAAGAACCTGAACAATGGGAAGAGTATAAGAAAGAATTAAAAAATGTAGGAATCGCCGAATGGTATATTGAATCTTGTGAAAAGATTAAATATATGTTTCCAAAAGCCCATGCTGTAGCATATGTTATAAATGCATTTAGGCTTGCATATTATAAAGTACATAGACCTGGAGTATATTATTATTCACAATTTTCGGTTGAATATGGAGATTTTGATATCGATGCAATGATAAAAGGTTATGATTCTGTTAAGGCAAAGATAATAGAAATAACCGAAAAAGGCTATGGTGCTAGTAACAAAGAATCAAACATTTTGGAATGTTTGAAACTTGCACTTGAAGCCCTTGCTAGAGGCATTACTTTTGCGCCTATTGATATCAATAAAAGTGATGCAATGAATTTTGTTTTAACCGAAGATGAAAAAACCTTAATTCCGCCATTTAGATCTATTGATGGACTTGGTGATGTAGTAGCCCGTGCTATTGTAGAAGAAAGGGAAAAAAGGCCATTTCTTAGTATAGAAGATCTTCAAAAAAGAGCAAAAATATCAACAACTTTACTTGAAAAAATGAGAAATATGGGCATTCTTGATAGTATGGATGAATCAAGTCAGATGAGTTTGTTTTAAAAACAAGAAATTATGGATATGTGAGTATGCAAAGTTCTTGTTTTTTGCATCTTTTTATTCAGAAAATGAGAAAAAGCATTAGATTTTGTTTTCTAATGCTTTTATATCTTTCAAAGATAAACCAGTAATTTCAGATATAATTTTAATATCAAATTTTTTCTTTAACATATTTTTGGCAGTTTCTAGTCTAGCGTTTTTATCTCCTATTTCTCTACCTTCCTCTTTGCCTTCTTCTTTACCATTGGCAAAATAAGTATTTCTTGTCTTTTCTTCATCTTCTTCTTTTGTCATAAACTCTATAAACTCAGAATTATTGTTAATATCTTTTACAC
>CAVHAY010000115.1:0-4850 GCA_963634115.1 Clostridia bacterium
TTTTATTTTTTGGAAGATCATTTTTATGATAATTATATTCTGATTTATATTTCATTCTTCTGAGCTTGGTCAATTAGGAAAACAATATGATGTTACTTCATCTAATGTTGTAGATAAGATTAAACCAGGTGATTTGGCATGGATGTAAGGCCATGTTGGAATGATTGTTGATGTTGATAAAGATAATGGCCTTGCGACAGTTTCTCATTGCTCTGGAAGTGGTGAGGGGATTTGTATTACAACTATTAGTACGAAAACAGGGCTGGTTACTAATGATGAGACTGGCTGTAATGTTGATAGAACTGGTAAAAAGTATTTTACGAAATTTGTTTCAATTGATTATGATAAGAAGTAAGTTGATTTTTGTGTTATATTTTTGATTGGAGTCATATATTTATGTGTATTTGAAAATTTAAAAAAATTAAAAAAATGCTTACATAAATATTTTTTTTGTGTTAAAATGAGTAATGTGAAACAAAAGGCCTGAGGATACATGTTGTGCTTTATGCACGTAAATCTGATTACGATTAGGAATACATTATATGTGTTTTTTTTTAGGCCATTAAGAAGGAGGAATTATATATGAAATCACAAAAACCATTTTTGATTTTGGCAGTATGTGCGTTTGCTTCTTTTTTAGCAACGTTTAATGAAACTTTTTTGAATATTGCCTTTACTCCAATTATGAAAGATTTTGGGGTATCAGTATCAACGGTTCAATGGCTTACGACAGCTTATATGCTTGGAGCAGCTATAATGGTACCAGTTTCTTCATTTTTGTATCGCAAATTTAGAACGAAACCATTATTTTTATTTACGGTAGGATTGCTTATTAGTGGTAGTGTAGTTTGTGCGCTTGCGCCTAATTTTCAAACGCTACTTATTGGCCGTATTATACAATCTTTTGGTACTGGAATGCTTGTACCTATAAGTATGAATATGACTTTGAGTGTTGTTCCTAGGGAAAAAATTGGTGCTTATATGGGAGTAATGGGTGCTATGACGACTTTAGGTCCATCATTTAGTATAATAGCTGCTGGTGTGTTATTGTCTATTGGTTCATGGCATTTATTATATTGGCTTTTTGGTGCTATGTGTACTATATTATTTATTTTAGGTGCTGTAATTCTTAAGAAGAATGATAAGCTTGATAATTTGAGACTTGATATTCTTTCTGTTATTTTGATTGCTTTAACTATGATTGGTCTTATGTATGGATTATCATCAATTTTTTCTGGTAATGTTATTATTGCTTTAGGATGTATTGTTGTTGGTCTTATTTGTTTAGGATTATTTGTTAAAAGACAAAATAAAATTTCAAATCCTTTGGTAAGTTTGAAACCACTTATGATTAAGACTTTTAGATATGGTGTTATACTTAATATGCTTGCTTTGATGACTGTATTTTCTATGAATATTATAATGCCTTTGTTTATTCAAAATACACTTGGTGTGTCTTCACTTACGGCTTCATTAACGCTTTTCCCTGCTATTGTGTGTTCTTGTTTGACTGCACCTATTGCGGGAAAAATATATGATAAAAAGGGTATTAAACAAATTTTACCACTTGGTTTTACTCTGATTATTGTATTTGTTATATTGCTTGCGGTAACAAGAGAAGTCGGTAGTTTATTACTTATTGGACTTTTATATGTTCCAGTTATTATCGGAAGTGGTCTTATAATTGGACCAGTTCAAAGTTATGCTTTGTCTCAGCTTGATAGAAAACAAAATCCTGATGGAGTTACTGTATTTTCTACTGGATTCCAGGTGGCTGGATGTATTGGTTCTAGTTTATTTACTGGAGTTTATTCTCTTGTTTTAGCACAAAGTTTGGCCAGTAAGATGTCTATGTATGCTAGTTTATCTCATGCGTTCTTTGTTACTTTATTAGTTGGTTGTGCTATTGCTGTTATTGGATTGCTTTTGACAATTAAATTAATTAGGATGAAGAGCTCTGATAATGTTGTAGTTGATATAACATTAGCGTCTATTATGAAAAAAGATGTTTATACTGTTAAGGAGTCTTCTACTTTACTTGATGCTTTGCAGTTTATTACGGAGCATAAGATAAGTGGAGTTCCAGTTGTTGATGATAGTGGGAAGCCTATTGGATTTATTAGTGATGGTGATATTATGAGATATTTGGCTAAGGCTCATCCTTTGTTTACAAATGCTTATTCATTTATGGCTGTTAATAGTGATGATAATGATTTTGAGGATAAACTTAAGAGTTTAATGAGTCTTAAGGTTAAGGATATTTCTAAGAAGAAACTTATTACGGTTGATGTAAATACTGATCCTGAAGAGGTGTGTAAGGTACTGATTGATAATCATTTGAAAAAGGCTCCTGTTATGGAAAATGGTAAAATGGTTGGTATTATCAATCGTAGTAATATTACTAAGTATGCTATTAATTATTATTTATCACTTAATTAGACCTTTGGGTCTTTTTTTGTATAATTTCTTTTTTTTACATATTTTTTATTAGAGGTGGATTATGAAGAAAATTGGTTTGTTAATAATAGGCTTCGCACTTTTTCTGACACATAGTGTAAAAGCTGATGAATTAAAACTAGCTGAAAATACCAAGTCAGCCATACTGATAGAAGCAAGTACTGGTAAAGTCTTGCTTGAGAAAAATGCTGATGAGAGATTGGTGCCTGCTAGTATGACGAAAATGATGAGTATGCTTTTGATTATTGAAAATATTGAAAGTGGTGTTTTGAAATGGAATCAGATGGTTACGGTTAGTGAGAATGCTTCTAGTATGGGTGGTAGCCACATTTTACTTGAAACTGGTGAAAAGATGAGCGTTAGGGATTTGTTTAAAGGGGTTAACTATTGCTTCTGGCCTATTATTGATACTGTATTCGGTTTTATTTTTTGGAAGATCATTTTTATGATAATTATATTCTGATTTATATTTTATTCTTCTAGTATCTTCTAATTTAACATCTATAATGTGATATCTAATTGCATTATAAATAGTTGGAGTAGTAATAGATTCAAAGCCCTCGCGGTTAAAATAATTATGTTTTTCCATATAACCGACAATTACATCTGGAGCCCATTTATCTATTTTGATTTTATCCTCAATAAATTTCGCAAGTTTTTTGTTTTTTCTTAGTTTGTATTCTCCCTTAGATAAACCACGTTTAAAATCTGCATTTTCTTGGGCATATTCAGCAGTATATGGCATTGTTTTAATTTTGCCTGTTCTAATATACATTTTTTCTTTTCTGCGGTTTCTTAATTCCCTAGAAATTGTTGATTTATGAACTTTTAAATAATTAGCAATATAAGTATTATTGAATAATCTTTTTCCATTTTTATCTTTCTGATTAATTAAAAATTCAATTTTGACTCTGTCCTCCTTTTTTAGATGACGGTATTGTTTTTTTTGTATTTGTAGTATTATTACTTCTAGACATATGAATTTTCCTTTCTTTTTTAGCAAGAAGATATTATAGTTTATTCATATGTCTTTTTCAATACTGAAGTGTTGCACTTCAAATTTAAATTAACAACCTTTAGTAGGTTTGCTTTTTAAACCTATTTTTGTTATAATGTTTAGGCAAGTTCACATATAACGAAAGGCTAACTATTAAAAGTCAATAGTTTTTCTAAAAAAAATTAATAAGGAAAAGAATCCCACGCCAAAAGACTTCAAAAACTCATTTTTTAAAATTTTTGAAGTTAACATTATAATTTAATTTATTCCAATTTCCTTTTGACAAGCAGAAATATTTTTATTGATTTATTGTCGTTTAAGTGATTATAATTTTTAAAAATAAAAATAATAATCATTAAACTCCATTAAGGTAAAAAATATTTCTTTACTTGTAAAAAGTTTTCTCGGCATAAAATAAATTATTTTAATAAAGACGGATCAAATTGGATATTTTTAGTTTCAAGAATATAAATAACTCTAATGAGCTTTTTGCAAACATGAGATAAGGCAACTCTATGACATTTACCTTCAGATATTTTCTTATAATAATAGTCATAGAAAGTTGGATTAAATTTAATTACAGTTAATGCTACATTCATAATTGAATACCTTAAATATCCAGAACCACGCTTAACCATTTTACCTTTGGAAGACATAGTGCCTGATTCAATAATACCAGGTTCTAGACCAGCAAAAGATAACATTTTGCTAGGATTAGAAAATTTTGAAATGTCTCCAAATTCAGAAATGATTGAAGCACAAGAAATTACTCCAATTCCAGGAATAGAAAGAGTTGGTGGATTAAGATCTTTGATAATTGTAGAAATTTGTTTATCTAATTCATTAATATGATCATCAATATTTTTGTAAAGATCAAGAATTGAAGATAATTCTATTTCAAAAATATCATTGGATTCTCCAATAGTATTTTTAGCTAAATCTTTAAGTTTAACAAATTTAGCATAAGTAAAATTACCTCTAGATAGTTTATTAAGAGTTTCAAAATCCCTCATATTAGCAATTTTGTTTGGCGTTTTATATTTATTCAAAATATATAAAGATGTTACACCAAAAGAATTATTAAAGAATGGTTTAAACTCAGGAAATATAATATCTAGAATATTAGTTAATTGTACTTTGTACTTGCTTCTTTGTTTAACTAAATTTTCTCTTAATCTTGTAAGTGACTTAATTGAATATTTATGATAAAATAGTTTCGAATTTGGTTTATATGGAACTGACATTAGTTTTTGAGTAATAACTACTGCATCAACTTTATCAGTTTTAGTTTTTCTTAAAGATAAAGATTTGTAAAATTCTTTAACTAAAAGAGGATTAAATTCCATAAAACTATAATTATTCTTTTCTAGGAATAATTTTAAATTCAAACCATAAT
>CAVHAY010000116.1:0-2355 GCA_963634115.1 Clostridia bacterium
CGTCCACACTTACTACCCCACGAATCTATTTGTTTTTTATTTCTATAAATACTTAAAATTTCACAGTTATTTGGACATTTATCACATTCACGTGCTTTAGTTTCAAATGATACTTTTTCTAATTCTAGATTATATGTTTTGCCAATTTTATTTTTTCTAGCAAGAACAGCAATACCAATAGCGCCCATAAGATGGCTATTTTCATCAACAATAATAGGCTTATTTAAAATTTCTTTAAAGTATTTAACAACACCAGTATTTTTAGATACACCACCTTGAAAGATAATAGGTTCTTCTATTTTTTTACCTTTACCAACATTGTTTAGATAATTTAAAACAACACTTTTACATAATCCCGCAATGATATCTTCTTTGGGATAACCTACTTGAGCTTTATGTACTAAATCAGATTCCGCAAAAACAGTACATCTAGCAGCAATTTTAACTGGATTATTAGAATTTAAAGCATATTTACTAAATTCTTTGACATCCATACCTAAACGTTTGGCCTGACTTGATAAGAAGGCTCCTGTTCCAGCAGCACACAGAGTATTCATAGCATAATTGGTAATTATTCCATTTTTTAATAAAATTATTTTAGAATCTTGCCCTCCTATTTCTAATATAGTTCTAACATTTGGATAAAATGTTAAAGTACCTACAGCATGCGCTGTTATTTCATTTTTAACTATATTAGCATCAAGTAATAAACCAATTAATTTTCTAGCACTACCCGTAGTACCTATACCTTTTATATGACAGTCTTTAGGTAATTTCTTTTTAAGTATTTTTATTAGTTTGCGAACAGCCATAACAGGATTACCTTCTGTCCATATATAAGCAGATACAATGATGTTATTATCATCATCTATAATGACCCCTTTAGTAGATATTGATCCAATATCTACTCCTAAATATGTATTTTTCATTTTAATTTCCTCATTTCTAACATATCATAAAATGCCTCTAATCTAGTTTTAATACCTTCTTCTCCACTATGAGTATCAAGAGTTAAAAAAAGTACAGGAACATTATATTGTTCAGCAATTTTATTTATAATGGGCATAGCACCTATTTCAGGTGTACAAAATGATGATTTAATATGAATTATTCCATCATAACCTTGTTCACAAAGATATTTAGTTCTACCAATATTATCAGCAGCATCAGCACCCATTTTATATTTTATATATTCTTTAACATATTTTAGATAATACTTTATTTCTTTTTTCTTCTCTAATAATAAATAATGAGCATTAGTAAATCTTTTTATTTCGATATTATGAGTAGCAAGAGATTTTTCTAAATCATAATTAGCATGTGGTTCCATAATAGTATATAGTTCTCCTATTATTCCAACTTTAAGTCTATTTTCTGGCTTACGAACTTGAATATTTTGCATTTTGTTATAATAATATTTATATTTTCTTTTTAAATCTTTATATGATGAGATATTACTAAAATCTTTTAACATTTTATATTTTAAAAATTCAAAGGAACCCACTTTTTGTTCAAAACCAATATTTTCTCTTATGTAAATATCTATTTGATCCATATATTTTACCATTTTTAATGTTATAAAAGAGTAATAAAGAGTTTTAAAAATGTTTATTTTTGATATTTTTTTTAACTCTTTATATATTTTTATTACTTCTGGTTTACCCTTTGTTACAAGATTTATTATTTTTACATCTTTATTAAGATCTTTTAATATTTGTTCTTGTAGGTAGGCATAATAACCATATCTACAACCACCTCCTAATTGTATTAATATATTTGCCCCTTTTTCTATAGATTCTAACATAGTACCTAAAGTATATTTAAAGGGAGTACAAATTATATCTGGACTATATTTTGTTCCTAAATCAATAGTTTTACTAGTAATGGGTGGTGGCGTTATGACTTCAATATTTAATATATGAGTCAGCAAATATTTAGTTGGTGTACTATAATCACCCATTAGAGGATACGATATTTTATTCATGTTTTTTCTCCTTTAACATATCGATAAAACTTTCTAATCTGGTTTCTATTCCCGTAAACGTCGATGTATCATCAACAAATATATTTATATAAGGAATCTTTATTTTACGCATAACAAGTTCACTGGCTATAGAATCTATAGCGCATGGAAAAGCTGAGAGAAAAATTATACCATCTATTTGATCTTTTGCTAGGACAATAGCTCCAATGTTTTCTTTAGCATGCAGAAAGTAAAGATCTTTAGCAAGACTTTTACTAGATTTTAAAGCTTTTTGTTTATCAAACCTATCTGAATATATTATTTCTATGTTTTCTTTTTTTAGATATTTTAAAATATCTTTACCTATTAATTCATCATATATAATGTATGGA
>CAVHAY010000117.1:0-4888 GCA_963634115.1 Clostridia bacterium
TTCACGCGGCATTGCTCGTTCAGGGTTTCCCCCATTGACGAATATTCCTAACTGCTGCCTCCCGTAGGAGTTTGGGCCGTGTCTCAGTCCCAATGTGTCCGATCAACCTCTCAGTTCGGATATGCATCGTTGCCTTGGTGGGCCATTACCTCACCAACTAGCTAATACACCGCAAGCCCATCTCAAGGTGAAGCCGAAGCTCCTTTTAGCATATCTGGTTATCCAAATATGAATTATCCGGCATTAGCTATCGTTTCCAATAGTTATTCCAGTCCCTGAGGTAGGTTACCCACGTGTTACTCACCCGTCTGCCACTAAGTGGAAATCCAAATCCAAATTTGTGCAAGCACGCATTCTTCATTGGGCCACTTCGTTCGACTTGCATGTCTTAGGCATGCCGCCAGCGTTCATCCTGAGCCAGGATCAAACTCTCCAAAAAAAATAAACATTAATTGTTTTTTTGTTAATTTGAATTGAATGTCCTAACTAATTTCAATGAATTGACATTTTGCTCAGTTTTCAAAGATCATTTTCAACTTTGCCAATATTAACGATTTTATTGGCAATGTCCCTAATATATCAAATGTATTTGAATAAGTCAATAGTTTTTTGAAAAAAAACATGTTTTTTCGATAAACTTTTCACTTATAATACTTTGCCGATATCTAACGGTTTTATCGGCAACGTTCTTAATATATCAAATGTATTTGAATAAGTCAATAGTTTTTTTGAAAAAACGCATTTTTCCGACAAACTTTTTACTTTTCTATACAATGACATTTAGGATGCTTTTGCAAGAATTACTTTATTTTGTGCAAGCTGTTTGTTTCTTTCTTTCAAAAGTACGCCTAATATACCAGATATATTTTGAGTTGTCAATGCTTTTTTTCATTTTTCTTAATTATTCACGGTTTTTTACATTTTTTGTCTGTGTTTTGTTTTGATATATATTGGTTACCCTTATATAATATATGATTTTAATGTTCAGAAATGACTGTTTTTAATATTTTTTTATATTCTTTGTTATAACTTAAATTAAGTTTTGAGTTAAAGTATATTTCGTTTTTTCTATAATCATTTATTAATTCTGACAGAGAACTACAAATAATTATATCTAGTTCTTTAGAATATTTCATCTTTTTTTTATGATAATTATATTCTTGTTTATCTAGAATCTTAAAACTCCCTGAAGGAAATATTCTTAAATCTAAATCATAATCTATATATTTAATTGTATTTTCTTCTATTATATAGGGTGATGCAATATTACAATAATATGTTATACCTTCTGTTTTTAATTGTACAATTATGTTATACCATTTGTTTTTGAAAAAATACATGATAGCTGGTTCTTTTGTTCTCCATGTATTTCCTTCTGCTTCAGTTACTAGTGTTCTATCGTTGCCACATACAATATAATCTTCTTTAATATCAAGAACGACGGCTTCATCCCAACTGCGATGAACTTTTTTGTTGTGCTTATAACATTGAATTTGCAGTTTATCTCCTTTTTTTATCATTTTATCACGTCCTTAATATTCATTATAACTGTTTTTTCTTAGATGTCAAAGTTTGTTTTTTGGTGAAAGTTTTTGTATTTTACTTTGTATATACATTTTTAGACAAGGATGTTATTAAGAAAATCGCATGTTTTGGCCTAGCTATCTATTTTTTATAGATATTAAGACTTTTTAACATGCGATCTTTTTTATGAAGAAGTAAATAAATTTTGTGATTATTTGGAAGCTTCTTCCTTAGCTTTTTGCAACTGATTATCATTTTCGGTAATTGGATTATCTAAATAAGTATCACTAAGTTCTACTTGAATATCTGGCTCTAAGCCAGTACCATCTATCCATTTACCTTTTGATGTTAACCAATTTTTGGTTGTTACTTTATATTCGTTACCATTACTTAATTTTTGTAATTCTTGAACTGTTCCTTTACCATACGTTTTAGTGCCAATTATGGTAGCACCATATTGTTCTTGTAAAGCAGAGGCCATAACTTCGGCAGCAGAGGCACTATTTTCGTTGACCAATACTATTATTTTATATTTTTTTGTTGTTTTACCGCGTGAATAATATTTTGAAGTTTTATTATTTTTTTGTATTTGATATATAGGGTGGCTAGAATCTAAAAATTCTGATGTCATTGTAGTAGCAGTCTGTAAATAACCCCCAATGTTAGAACGCAAATCTATTATCAATGAGTCTATTTTTTTGTTTTCTAGTTTATCAAGCTCTTTACTAAATTGTTTTGCGGTGTTATTGGCAAAAATACTTACACTTATATAACCTATTTTTTTATCGTTTTCTTTATATGTGCTGGCTGTAACTGATTTTAATTCTATTGTTGTTTTTTTTAGTTTAACGGTTATTTCTTCATTATTACGTTTATATGTTATTTTTATTGTTTTATTATTATCATTGGCAACTTTCTGGGCTAATTCTGAAGGCTTTAAGCCATTTATTTCGGTATCATTGTATTTTGTGATGATATCTCCTGCCTCCATTCCGGCAGCAGCAGCAGGGCTATTGTTAAAGACACTATAAATTACTATATTATTATTTTCATCACTAACAATTTGAATCCCAAAACCGACGTAACTACCTTTTAGGGCTTTATCGAAGTTAGAATTTTCTGTACTATCTATATATATTGAACTTTTATCTAGTTTGTTTAATATAGCTTCAAGAGCAGCATCTAATAATTCTTCTTCATCTATATTACCATTATAGTTATTAACAATATATTCATAATTACTGATGAACTCTTGCAGATTATTATTTAGTTTAGTTCCGTTTATTTTGAAAAATTTACTAGTAATAACGCTACCTAGAAATAAACTTATAATGGTAGTGATTATTAAGAGTATTAATACTTCTGAAGTTTTAAAAGCTAGTTTGCTATCTTTTTTATTGGTATTTGGAGCTTTAGTAGATTCTGTTTTATTTTTTTCTTGGTCATCTAATTTCATTACTTCTGATAGTTTATTTAATTTTTTTTGAGTTTCTTTTTCTATTTGGGCCATGTTTCATCTCCCTTCTTTTATTTTTCTGATTCTAGTATAACATAAAAACAGAATACAATGTATCCTATTTTAGATTATTGAGTTCTTTTTTTATTCCATCATAGTCATCAACTGCTGATACTATTTTGGCATCTTCAATTTTTACTAGTGTAGTTCCAGTAACTTTAAAGTCTGATATATTATCTACATAATAATTACTTTCTTTAGCTTTATATACTTTATTGAAAGCATCTGTTAAATCTGCTTTATAAATAGTTGGAGCATCTTCTGTATTTTTTATGATTGTGATTAACATATCATATTCATCTATTCTTTGATCATCTTTTGTATTTTCTTCTATTAATACATAGTAAGTGCCACCTTTATTTAACATAGTTCCAATCATGATGTTATCATACTGAATTTCAGTTTGGGTAGTTTGTTCACTAGTAGTTGTATCATTACTTTTTACTTCATCGGCTTTTTTAGTGGCAAATATGGTTACTACATAGATTAAAGCCATGATAATAGTAATAATTATTATTATTTTTATTAGTCTTATTATTTCATTATTACTTGTATTTATTTCTTTTTTTAGTTGGACACTTGTTTTGGTATTCTTTTTATTTTTTTGTTTGGTATTAGCTTTAATATTTGTTTTAGTGGTGTTCTTAGGTTTGGCTACTACTGATTTTTGTTTTGGGGTTTTATTTGCTGTAGATTTTTTCTTTTTATCATTTGAATTTGTTTGTTTTGTACTCATCTTTTATCACCTGGGTTTAATTATAGCACAATTCCTTTAAAAGTAAAAGTATTTCACTGGGAAATACATTTAAAAAGCCAGCACTTTTATTTAGATACTGGCATGGTAGCAATGGAACTAGCCACATTTAATAATTCTTGTTCACTCATGTTTTCGGATACCACGTAATATTCAAGGCCATTTGATGTCCATGTTATCATATTATCAGATAAAGCTGCGACTCCGGTAGCAATTTGATATGGCTCTCCATAAACAGATTCTATGACTAAGTCATCTGATACGTTGGCGGTTTGTTTTATAAACATAAACGGACTATCACCTTCAAAGGTCATAATTACTCTTTCACCATCATCTAGATCTACTGTTTCGGTATTTGTTAACTTAGTATTTTCGGGAATATACATAGGAAATATATTATCATCTATTTCTCCTACTTCTTCGATATTTTCTTCTGTACTAGATACATTCATATTATTTTCTAATTCAAAATATTTATTTTTTAATGATGGATTCCATTTTACTTTGGTAAATATCATTTTTATCATAATGTCATTATTTTCGTTCATAACTTCAACTTTGCTGGGCTTTAAATCTTTTGTAAAATAGATTTTTTGTTTTACTAAATCTGTGTTATTAGGATAATTAGCTGTGGCAGTATAGATATAATAATTTTTAGTTTCTTTATATGTTTTTTCACTATCATTTTGAATATCACTTAACAGTGTTTGAAGTAGGTAACTTTGGGAGTTATTATAAGGCCAGTCACTTTGAAATTTAAAACTCTTATTTAAACTTGGTGTTAATACATAGACTCCATTTTTATTTTTTAAGATAATTTGTTTATGGTTATTGGTTTGATTTGTTAATGATACTTTGAAATTATCATCCTTTTTATAGGCAGCTTCTACAGTATATTTATAGACATCATCATTATTGGTTATTTCTAGATTTCCTTCTATTTGATAACTTTTTAAATTGTTTATTTTCTTTTCTAGATCTTTTTCTAAATTTTTACTATTATATTTCCCACATCCCACTAATAGTATACAGATGCTGAATACTAATATTATTTTTTTCATTTTTTCACCTCATGTTCTGATTAATTATATGGG
>CAVHAY010000118.1:0-12160 GCA_963634115.1 Clostridia bacterium
GTTTTATATCAATAATAGTATTAGACTGAGCAATATAAGTATCAGAACTAATAATTTCATCACTTTCTGTTAATTTATTTTCTACTTTATAGGTATAAAATGTAATAAATTTATTTTCACTTACATTACCATTAGCGTTTTTAGTATACAAATGATATGTACCTGCTTTAGTTATATTGATATCTTTAGTAAATTCTTTGGTAGTTTCTATTTTTTGATAATCATTATCTTCTAAATCATTTTGTTTATCACCAAAGTAATACGCTACTACGCCATTATTATCTTTACATCTTAGTGTAACTGTTTGACTAGTTTGTTTTAGTTGATTATTAGTATATATAGAACATACTGGACTTTCATTATCACTAGAAAGGGCTGTAAGTACTGTAGTTTCGCTTATATTTATTGCAGTATTTTTAGCGAATGGTTTTAAAGGTGTAGTTCCTTTATTTACTTGCCACTGATTAAATGAATATCCATCAGCAGCATTTACATCTATATTAACAGCATAGCCACTTAAATATATACCATTCCCACTTACAGTAGATATATGTTCATCTTTATTTAGATTAAGTGTATAGTAGTTAATACTAGCGGTACTTGATGTTTTAACTATTATATTAGCCCCAGTATCAATTAAATCAGAACTACCAGATGTAGCACTAGCATATATATCATATTCTCCTATTTTTACAGCACTTGCCTTACCATATCCTTCATTTACATTAAGGGTATAAGCTTTAGTACCATCTTTATATAAAGCCATAGATATATTACTATCTGTCCATATACTATTATCTTTATTTATGACAATGTTTGCTTCATTAGCAACACATTTAGTATGTAATGTAACACTACCTAAAAAGATACTTGGTATATACTTACCTTCTGAATTATAGACAGTTCCATCATCATCAATAAATGAACAGCTATAACCATCTTTTGTTACTTTTGGTAAAGTAATTTCTTCAGCCTTCCAGTTAGCGGTCATAATTACATTACCTGTATCACTTCTTAAATTTTTAAAATATGTATTTTTGGTTTTACTACCATCCCATATATCACTAGGATTAGCATCTGTACCACTCAAGGCATTATCATCTAATGAGCTTCCTGTCCAGCCAGTAAAACTTTGCATTTTAGTAACACTTGTACTTGATAAAGAGGCATCATCTTTATTATCAATATTAACTATAAAGTTTTTTGTAGGATTATCAATTTTTACATCACTATTGTATTTAGCACTTGAAGGGGTATTTTCACTAATGGTTCCACCATTTGTTATATATTTTATTGTATAATTATTAGCAGCAGAAATTCCATAATAAGTATCTGGGCTTTGAATATTTAAAATAATATTATTACCAGGACTAATTCCAGTACTAGCATCTTTTAAAGCATTCCAACCAGATGCATTATAACCTTTTTTAGCAGTTATACTAGGAGTTTCTATAGTACATGTATCACTCAAACTTTTAAAAATACATTTTTCTAAAGACTTACCTACACTTTCAGTATTATTACCTTTTTCAAATTTAATAGACACTGTTTTAGCATTAAGTTTTATTCTATAATATAGGGTAACTGAATTATAATTATTACTATCGTTTGGAGTAAATCTAATTTTTACGGTACTTTCACCAGTACTTAGACATGCGACTTGTAATGTGTTTTCATTAATATTTGCGGTAATATAATCATTTGAAGTAGTTTCAGCTATATATGTACCTTCTGTATTAGAACTCATAGAAATATTCATAGTAAGTCCTATTTCAACTTCATCATCATTTGATGACATTTTAATTTCTGGAGTAGCCTTACTTATAGTAATAGCTTTTGAACATTTTAAAGTACCTTTTTTATATGTATCTGTTTCTAAAGAACTACCTGTTGCATAATATACTCCAGCATTTATAGGATCTGTTTTTATTGTACATTTATCATCAGAATAGTATTCTAATGATACTGCTTCATTACTACTTACTCTGGCAGTTGTTTGTTGTATTTCTCCATTATAAGTAACTTCTTTGGTATCAAGAGAAATAATGTTTTCATTTTTATCTCTTGTAACTATGTATGTAGTGTTGGCACTTTTATAATTTTTAGTGGCAGCACTGGTTATAGTAATGGTTACTGATTTACCTGGATCTATATTATCAAGACCACTTACTGTAATAGTGTCATCTAAAACAGAGGCCTCTATTAAAGAACTATCACTTTCTGCGGTAAGTGTACCACCATGATGTTTAGTAACTATTACTTTAGTTTCTGTAAGAGATATATCAATATTTTCTTTATTTTTATTTAAATTTATAAAACCATCAGCTTTATTGATAGTAAAACTTAAAACTTTATTTACATAGCCATTATAGGAATTAGTTCCCGTAATTACTATATAATAGGTTCCAGCATCAATTGGTAAAGTAGTTTTAATATCATCTAAGGAACCAGTTTCTACAAATTTTTTATATTCACTACTATCTAAATAATTAACTGAATACATAGAGGTATCTAAAACAGTTCCATTATCTTTTATGATAACTTCTGGAGTTTTTGCTTTACCATCATAAATAAATTCAGTATCTGTAATAGTAGCACTAGCATCTTCTATTGATAAAGTTATTTTAGCACTGGCACTTGTACTTATATTATTAATCTCATCTTTGGCTAAAGCAGTCAAAGTACCATATGTATCAAATTCTACATTTACATTAGATGTTGTTACAATATTTTCTATACCATCTTTTGTATATTGACATTTAAGTGTAGAACCACATCCTTCAGGATAGGTTATAGTTGCGATAACATGATTTTCAGTATTTCTAGCAAGTTTAATAGAGATGTTTTCTAATTGTTTTGTTTTAAATGTTTCACTTTTAATATCTGAGATAATACCTACTTTATTAGTTACTCTAGTATATACTGTATATTCACTATTAGATAATAAATCATTAAATGTATAATAGTTAGTTCCTTCTACAAAGTTTATACCATCTAAAGAATATTCATATTTACTTATACCAGACAAAGCTCCTGCGGATATAACGGCAGTTAAACTATTAGTTGATGTACTAGCATTTATGTTAGATATAACTGGTTTACTATTATCAAAGTCATATTCTCCATTACTTCTAGTATTAGTTGTTATTATATTATCTGCTTTATCAGAAATACCATTTTTTATCCATAAATAATATCTTCCAGAATCTAAAGTATTAGTAGATATTTTAGCAGTTAATGAACCATCTATATTCTTTGTAATAGTACTATTATCTAAAAGATTCCACTGACCACTATAACTAGCAGAATTAGTATTAAAGCCATAATATATTTCTTGGTTTTCTTTAAGTCCTACACCATTATCAGCAATTTTAACTTCTATATAAGGTAAATTAGCCTCTGACTTATTGGTATTACTAGCAAACCATTTTTGATTATAACTATATCCTTCTGGATTAAAGACAATTGTTGGTGTAGATACATCAGCGATATTAATTTTATATGTGTCATTATTATTTACATCAATTTTAGTATTTTCTTTGGCATAACTACCTGTTTCTATATTTTGAAAATTTAAAACCCAAATATTTTTATCACTAAAATTTTTAGTAGGTGTAATAGTAGGAGTAGTTATAGAACATGTATTAGAAGCATTCCATATAGTACAGTCCTTAGTAATAGTAAGAGCAGTATCTTCATCCATTTTATCTACTTTATCAGTATCATCTTTTTTACTAAATGTTACTGATATATCTCTTTTAGTAATAGCATATAAATCTAAACTAGATGATATTCTTAAATCATCATTAACTTTATATTCAGCTTTTTCTGCATTTTTATCCTTACTATAACCTAAAATATCAAAGTTTTCTCTTATAATTGCTGGCATATTTAGAATATCACATGAATCATTACCATTATATACATAACACTCTTTATATACCTTACCTGTACTATCAGCATCACTTATAACACTACCATTAGGATAAAAATTAATACTTAAAGTTTTATAGGAAATAGAATAATATGTAGGGACAGATCCTCCACTATTTAAAATAATATCACTACCAGAGACCACTAACGGATCATGAGAAGTTTTATCAGTATTCCAGCCTACTACAGTATAACCATCACTAGCCGTAAGTGTAGGAGAAGTTATCATGCAGGTTGTCTCTCTATATGCTCCATTATAAGGAGCATCAATAACACAACTCACTTCACCAGTTTTACTAGCTGTAAGACCACTATTTTTTTGAAGTACAAAGTTAGCCTTTAAGGTTTCAGGTTCTCCTTTTGTAATTGCGAACCAAGTATTATTAGTATTATTTTCGCTTAAAACTAAAATATTATCTTTTATATTATAAGCACTATCATTTGTTTTACCATTATTATTAGTATTCCAACCCACAAAATTAGGAGTATTATTATGTGGTGTTACTTTTGGAGGAGTAATACTACAAGTAGTATCTTGTTTAGCACCATTATATACTTCTTTTAAAATACATTCATCAGTAGTATTACTTCTATCTAAAGTAGAATTATTACCACTAAAACTTGCTCTTAGAGTTACAGCATTTTTCTTAGTAATTGGATACCAAGATAAATAACAGTTTGTTCTAGAATTATTACAATTTATATTTTTATTATCTATGGATAAATTAATTTTCCATCTATTATCTTCAAAAACTGCATTAATATCATTTTCTATAGCTGATTTATTAGTATTCCAACCTATAAGAGTATCATAAGTATCTGGTAAATCACTTTTACTTATAGTAGGCGCAATTACTTGACAACTTCTATTTTCCAGTTCTCCTTCTGTAGTTCCATTATATAAATATAAATCACAGTTAGCAGAATTACTAGCAAATTTAGTACCATTATTATAGAAAGTTGCGGCCATATTTATAACTTTACGTGTAATAGCATACCAAGCACTACCCATATTCTCACGAGTTAACTGTAAAGTTCCAGAATTTGTATTAGAATCATTAGTATAGTATTTACTTTCATTTTCAGTAGCATTACTATCTCTATTCCATCCTATAAAATTAGGAGTCGATGTAGGTGCGGTTACTTTTGGAGTCATAACTTTACAATTATCACTCCCATTATATAAATAACAGCCTACATCAAGATCGCCACTTAAAGAAGATTTATTTTCTTTAAAAGAAGCTTTAAGTTCAGTATCCCAACGAGTTATAGAATAATATGCCATATTATTAGTACCTCGTTCAAAGGTAATTGTTTCTCCACCTTTATAAGTAGCAGTAGTTGCACTTTTATTAGTATTCCAACCATAAGCCGTATAACCATCTTTAACAATTATAGTAGGTATAGTTATAGTACATTTAGTTTCTACATTATAAATTATACAAGTTTTGGTTTCTGAATTATTTTCTAAAGCTTGTTTATCTTGAACATTAAATATAGCCTTTTTAGGATTATAATAAGTAATAGAATAATAATGTGGTGCTTCATCTTTAATAGTAAGTGTTATATAATCACCATTTACTTTAGTAGCAGTTTTAGCATTCTTATCAGTATTCCAACCTACCGCAACTGAACCTGCTTTAGCAATAAGAGTTGGTACAGGAGCATTACATTCAGTACTTTGAGTTTCATTATTATATACTGCCTTTATAGTACACTTTGCTTTATCAGAAGAGACAAAAGCACTTTCATTATTTTGAACTTCAAAAGGCGCAGATAATTCTATAGCTTCTTTTTTATATATAGCATACAAAGTAATATCTCCTTTACCCATATACTTTTTCTTTAAACCTGTTTTAGCATGCTTATTAGTATTCCAACCAATAAAGGTCCAACCTTTTTTAACACCTTTTACTGATAAATCAATAAGTTCATCTTCTTTGGCCTTGTAATCATATGAACAATTACTACCACCATTATAAGTACAATTATATTTAACATTATATTCTGATGTATCTTCAGCATTACCAATTGTACTGGGACCTTTTTCATTAATATAATTAACTGAATATCCATCACTTTTAGAGTAGACAACACAAGTACTGGCTTTATATCTTTTTTTAGTCATAGGATTAATTAAATCTTCATCTAAATAACCATCATCTCTTAAAGTACCAACGGTAACAAAACATCCATTACTATCAGCCTCATCTTTATCTAAAGGGTTATCAATTAAATAAGATTTAGAAGCGTCTACGATAGTAGTTTCTTGACTTAAAGCAAGTTTTTGTCTACTATCAAAAATATTTTTGGTAATAACTGCGGTTATAATACCAGCGATGACGCCTATAATAACTATTACACCTATTAATTCTACTAATGTAAAACCTTTATTTTTCATTTTATCGCCTACTTTTATTTTCCATTACAATCTTTCTCATCTACATATATAACTTTGTATTCATATTTTTTTTCATTAAGTGTTGATACATTAACATATGATGTTTTTGAATAAGTTTTATTTGTCATGGGATTAATTAAACCTTTTTCTAAATATCCTTCATTTATAAGTACCTTAGAAATACTTAAATGAGTATCTTTACCCTTTATGGGAAGTTTATCCGTATGATCGGTATAATACATTTTCGCAGCATCTATTATATTTGCTTCTTCTAAAAGGCAAGTATCTTTTCTACTTTCTGTAATATGCATATTTACATCAATACCAATTACTACCGCTAAGATACCAAGAAGAGTAACAACTCCCATCATTTCTATTAAAGTAAACCCCCTACTCATATGCTTCCTCTAACTTTAAGAATTGCTCTTTATAATTAGAACTACTAGTAATAAATGATCCTACTACAGCAATATCAGCTTTTTTTATAATTTTAATAGTTTTATCATTTATACCTCCATCAACTTCTATTTTATAAGATAAATTATTATTAATTCTATAATCATATAAAAAATCTATCTTTGATGAGATATCAATAAACTTTTGACCCCCTGCCCCAGATACTACAGACATTACAAGAACAATATCAATATCTTTTAAATAAGGAACTAACTTTTCTACTTTAGTATCTGGGTTAAGGGCAAGTCCTACTTTTATATTTTTATTTTTTATATAGTTTATTATATCAGAAGTATTACCTATCTCAATATGAAAAGTAATATTATTTGGTTTAAGAGTACTATAATCATCTATATATTTATAGATATCTGTTACCATTAAATGAATATCTTTATCTTTAGTAACACCTGATGTATTATAACATACTTTTTCAAAAGGTAATGTCTTATTCATAGTAAAATTACCATCCATAATATCATAATGCATGATATCTGCATATTTATTAAGTTTTTCTATATTTTCTTTTTCATCTTGTATTTTTAAATAAGATGCCGCAATCTGCATAAAATCACCCTTTATTTATAAAATTAACATAATTATCATATCTAGATTTAAGTATTTTTCCTTCTGATACTAATGCCTTTATTTTACATTCATTTTCTTTTATATGCATACAGTCATTATACTTACAAAATCTGCGATATTTATTAAATTCTTTAAAACTATCTCTTATATCTTCTTTACTCATATCTTTAAAATATAAAGAAGAAAACCCTGGAGTATCTGCGACTAAACCTGCTTCTATATCCATTAAACTAGTATGTCTAGTTGTATGTTTTCCTCTACCAAGAGCATAAGATATTTCTGATGTAAGTAAATTTAAATTAGTATCTAATTTATTTAGTAAAGTGCTTTTACCGGCACCACTTTGGCCGGTAAAAACACTTACTTTACCTTTAAATATTTTTTTTATCTTATCTATTTCATCATTATAATAAACATCATATAAACTATTATAATATGTGAAAGTCTTTTCAAAAGCTTTTAATTCATCTTTAGAAAGTAAATCTTTTTTAGTAAAAATTATAACTGGTTTAATATTATTAAACTCTATAATCGCTAGAAGTTTATCTAAAAGATTACTATCAAAATTAGGATGTTTTAAACTAGTAATAATAATAACTATATCAACATTAGAAATTCTAGGTCTTTCAAGTTCATTTTTTCTTTTTTCTATCTTTAAAATATAATTATTATTTAGATCTACTTCTACAAAATCACCAACAATAGGAGAAATGTTTTCATTTCTAAATTTGCCTCTAGCTTTACAAATAAACTGTTCATCATCTATTTTTACAGTATAATCATTACTAATTTGTTTTATAATTCTGCCTATCACTACTCGGCCTCCGGATCTACTCCTGAACCTGCATTATCAGTAGTAGGTGTGTCATTACTTTTCTTTTCAGCATTTTGTACTACACTTATAATAAGTGTACTATTATTATTTATTTTAGAACCTGCGGCCATATTTTGTCCTACTATGGTTCCATTATTTTTACTATCATCAGTTACTTGTTTTACTTCTAAAGTAACATTTTTTTCTTTAGCCCAACTAGTAACATCATCTACATTATAACCTTTAGTAAAATCAGGATATACTTCATAAAGAGATGCTACAACCAAAGTTATTTCATCACCTTTACCAAGTTTTTCACCTTTTTTAACACTTTGCTCTATGATAGTATCAGCTTTATATTCATTTGATGCCTGCACTTCTTTATTTTGAACATTAACAGTTATACCAGCTTTTTCTAAACTTTCCTTAACTTCTTTATAATTTTCTCCAGTATAATCTTTTATTTCAATCTTTTTAGTACCTTTAGACACTATCAAAGTAATCTTTTCTTTTTTACTAACTTTACTACCTGATTTTGGTGTAGTCTTAATAACTTTACCTTTATCTATCTCATCATCATACTTCTTTTTAGTCTTACTATTTACCTTAAAACCTTTTTCTTTAAGCATATCCTTAGCTTGTTTAACAGTCATATCACTAACATTAGGTACTTTAACCACAGTATCTGCCATAAAAGATGGATAAATAAAGAATATAAAGAGTACTGCCATAAGCAATATACCCGCAATTAAACCCATAATCTTAATATTCTTATCAAGTTTCTTATCCTTATTCTTTTTACTCTTTTTCTTATTTCTACTTTCCCTAGTATCATCCTCATCATCAGTATCCGCAAAATTAGCCTCAGGATATTCATACTCAACTAAAGGTTCATCAAATCTTTCTTCATCAAGAACTGTTTTCAAATCATTATGCATTTCTATAGCTGAATTATATCTATTCATTGGATTTTTAGCACAAGCCTTTAAAATAACATTAAATACAGAATTAGGTAAATCAGGAATAATCTTAGTTAAATCTGGTATAGGTGTCTTAATATGTTTAATCGCAACCTCTACTGGTGAATCACCTTTAAAAGGTACTCTACCCGCAATAAGTTCAAACATTAAAATGCCAAGAGAATAAATATCACTTTTAACATCTGCGACATTACCACTGGCTTGCTCAGGAGGTAAATAATAAACAGTACCCATAACACTATTAGTCTGCGTAAGTTCATTACTGCCAAGTTGTGAAGCAATACCAAAGTCCATGACCTTTACCCTACCATCTTCTAAAATAATAACATTTTGTGGTTTAATATCTCTATGAATAATATAACTTTCATGAGCCTTAGCAATAGCGGATGTAAGCTGTAACATAATATCCACTACTTCAGGTAAAGTAATACTACCTCGTCTTTTAATAAGTTGTTTTAATGTCTTACCTTCAACATATTCCATAACAATAAAATATTTACCATGATCTTCCCCAACATCATAAACTTCTACTATATTAGGGTGTGTAAGTGAACTAGCAGAAACAGCCTCTCTTTGAAATCTTCTAACAAATTTTTCATCTGCTGACAAATCACCTCTTAAAATTTTAACAGCAACTTTTCTATTTAAGCAAGGATCATACGCTAAATAAACATTAGCCATACCGCCTTCACCAATTGATCTTATTATTTCATATCTATCATCTATTTTTGTCCCTTTTTCTATCATTTGTTTACCTCCATATTTAAATACGCTACTGTGATATTATCAGTCCCACCTCTATTATTACATTTAAGTATTAATTTTTGTAATTTTTCATCAATAGTTAAATCACTGTCAAGTATTCTTTCAACTTGTTCTTTTTCAAGCATATTAGTAAGACCATCACTACATAAAAATATACCATCAACATCTGTTTCCACATCAAATATATCCATTTCAACAGTCATATTAGCGCCTAAAGCTCTCATTAAAACATTCTTTCTAGGATGATTTTTAGCTTCTTCTTCCGTAAGCTCACCAGATTTTACTAGTAAATTAACTAACGTATGATCCGATGTTATTTTATGTAATTTATTATCTTTAACAACATAACCAGAAGAATCACCAATATTTCCAAACAATAAAAACTTAGAAGTAAGCAATGCCAATACTATAGTAGTACCCATACCATTGCTTTCAGGATGTTCACGGGTATATTTATATAGTGATACATTAGCCTCACTAACAATTTCTTTAACAAAAGATATAGCATCTTCCTTAGTACCAACAGAACTAATATTTAAAAATCTTTTGCCAATATTCGCCACAACGATAGAAGACGCTATCTCACCGCCTTTATGACCTCCCATGCCGTCACATACAGCCATTAAAACCTCTCCACTATCATTTTTTACAATAGTTACTGAATCTTCATTATGATCTCTAATTTTACCTGGATCTGTTAAATACGAATACTCCATTATATTTCCTCCTCATATTCAGAGCGAAGCTGACCACAAGCGCCACTTACTTCATCACCAAATTTTTTTCTAATAGTTACACCTATTCCATTCTTCTTTAGTATATCATAAAAATGCATTATTTTATCATTACTAGACTTTTTAAATTCAATATGACTAGTTTCATTATAAGGAATTAAATTAACATAAGCATTTAACCCTTTAAGTAAACCTGATAACTCATAAGCACAATTATCAGTATCATTAACATTTTCAAGCATAATATATTCAAACGTCACTCTCCTATGCGTAACTTCTATATACTCTTTTATAGCACTTATAATCTCATTTAAATTATAAGCCTTATTTATTTTCATTAATCTACTACGAAGTTCATCATTTGGAGCATGTAGACTAATAGCGAGATTTACCTGTAAATTTTCCTTAGTAAATTCTTTTATTTTAGGTACGACCCCACAAGTGGAAACAGTTATATGTCTAGCACCTATATCAATACCCTTACAACAATTAATTATATGAATAAACTTCATGACATTATCATAATTATCAAAAGGTTCTCCAATACCCATTAAAACAACATGAGATATACGTATATCAAGATCTTTTTCTAAAAGTAGTATTTGCGTTACCATTTCATAAACCTCTAAATTTCTTAGTTTAGCACGTCTACCACTCTCACAAAATGCACATCCCATATTACATCCTACTTGTGAAGAAACACATAAACTATTACCATAATCATGTATCATCAAAACAGCCTCAACCTTAGAACCATCTTCTAATTCAAATAAATATTTGTATACATTTTTACCACTTTGTTTTTGTACAATAATAGGTTTATTTAAAGTATAATCTTCTTTTAACTTATTAATAATATCTTTTTTTATATTAGACATTTCATCAAAAGTAGATACTCTTTTTTTATAAAGCCAATCATAAACCTGAATAGCTTTAAATTTCTTCTCACCAATACTTACAAAATAGTCTTCTAATTCTTCAATTGTCTTTCCATAAATGTCCATATTTCCACCTTACTTAAAATTATATCAAAAAAACGCACAAATTAATAGCATTTCATAGTGAAAAAAACTATCCCATTAATTTTTAGAAATATGTTTTTCAAATAAAAATAAATAACTCTATCATTTTGACAGAGTTAACAATATTTTATAAATTATAATTTATTTAAGTGTTGGAACATATGGATCAGTACTAGTACCACTCCCGCTTAATGCAATATCGAATGATAGATAGAGAACTGGGGCCACGCCGTGACTGAGGTAAGCGTTGTTGTTGTTGAGGTTGCCGTTACTGTTCACATTGAACACGTTGTTAGCATTCGAGTTAGAATACGGCGCGAAAAAAGGCCACATTAATTTCAAGTATCCCTCATGGCCCGCTCTCCTGATTAGGCCATGTATATTTAAAATTTATTTAGTTCACATCCTGCTTAAACGCAGTATGTGAACATTCATTGGCGAGACTTTCGCTTTCGCTCGTCCCGCTTCTG
>CAVHAY010000119.1:0-2021 GCA_963634115.1 Clostridia bacterium
TATAAAGGTTGAAAGAAGTATTCTATATTATTATTTCAACCTTTAAAAAACAAAAAAATCATCCTAAATTCTAATTTTCACTAGATTTTATAGGATGATTAATTTTTTCTAATTGTTAGTTTTTAATTTTAAAGTTTTTACAAATCTATTTGTTAATGTTGGTTTGGCAAATTGTTCTTCCAATATTAAAACACTATTTTTATATCTGCTATAGGCTTTATCATAGTTTTCTTGCTCAATTTGTTTAACACAATAATTTACTATATTATCATAAATATAATCATAAATAATACCAGATTTTTCTTCTTTATTTATTGTTTCAATAATTACTGGTGCCACTTCATAATAATGTTCTATATCTTCTTTTGAAACAAAATTATCTCTAAACCATCTTAATACTGTTAATTCATAACAATTATCATCAAATTTTTTTTGAAAATATTTCATACATGCTGAAGTCAAATAACAACCTCCAGAACTTGATTCTTTTTCCCCATTTATTTTTGTTACAGCTTTGTATGTTTTATTGTCTGTATCTACTTTAATATGAATCGAATCATGTGGTCCATTTTTTGGATCACTAGAGTAAATATCTATTTTTGCTCCACTTTTCCCACTATCTTTTTTATTTCCATATTCGGTTACTTTTATTACTGTATCATTTTCATTGTTCATTTTTTAACTTCCTGTCAATTTGTGTTTTTCTTAATTCCATTAGTTCATACATCCAAATAACAATTTCATCTGATAATTCGTTTTCAAATCCTAAATTAGTATCAAATAAGAACTTATCTTTTAATGCATCTAACCTATTATATACATTAAGCATTTCATTAGAATTTATAAAAGATAGGTTTTGAACACTTTGAAATTTTGCACCCCATTTTGTTATGATATTTAATAAGTTATGGATTTCTTCTTGTGAGCTTTCATAAGATTCTAGTTCATTCATAATTGCAAGTGGCCCAATTAATCTGGCAAAAGCTATATCAATTTTTCCTCTAATATCTGAATCATTTAATCGATTTTCATTCATTAGCAAATCTCCTCTCTTATCATATATTATATATTTTTTTCTAAATAATTCAATAATTTCACTCATTATTCCCCATAAAAAGTGTATCACCAGATTTTACTGTGTAAGTATTAGATGTTGTAGTTTCAGAAATGCTTGGTATTTTTAATACTTGTCCGATACTAAGTGTATTACTAGTCAAATTATTTAATTTTTTAAGTTCTGTTACTGTAGTATTATTTTTATTGGCAATACTCCATAAAGAATCACCAGATTTTACTGTGTAAGTATTAGATGTTGTAGTTTCAGAAACACTTGGTATTTTTAATACTTGTCCGATACTAAGTGTATTACTAGTAAAATTATTTAATTTTTTAAGTTCTGTTATTGTAGTTCCATACTGGGCAGCAATTTTATATAAAGTATCTCCTTTATTTACTACATAAGTTTTTTCTCCAACAGATGGGGTAATGATAGTTCCTGTTTTAGTTGCTATAACAGCATTTACTACTGCATCTACATATTTTTTATAATTACTTTGAATACGTGCTAAATCTTCAGCATTATCAATAAAACCATATTCTATTATAATGGGTTCAGTAGTACCAGTGTTGCGATGTATAAAATAATAGTCTTTTGATGTATCACTAGGAAGCCTTCTTTGATAAACTTTTCTAACACTTTGACCAGCATTTTCTAAAGCTGTAAGTATATTATCTGCAAGTGTGCTGTTGTTTCTTAAGGCATATATTACTTCAGCGCCTTCAGCAGTTCCACTTCCAGAATTAATATGATTTGATATCACAACAACATTTGATTTATCCCCATAAGCATTTAAAATTCGATTTACTCTTTCAGTAGGAGTTATTGTTTCATCAGTATTTCTAATCAGTTTTACGTCTACACCTTTATTTTTGAATTGTTCATACATATATTGGGCTATTTGTAAAGTTAAATCTTTTTCGTTAATATTTCCTCCAGAGGCGCCGCCGTCTGTACCTCCATG
>CAVHAY010000120.1:0-4398 GCA_963634115.1 Clostridia bacterium
GTGTAAAAGATATTAACAATAATTCTGAGTTTATAGAGTTTATGACAAAAGAAGAGGATGAAGAAAAGACAAGAAATACTTATTTTGCCAATGGTAAAGAGGAAGGTAAAGAAATAGGATCCCTAGAAAAAGCTAAAGAAACTGCCAAAAATATGTTAAAGAAAAAATTTGATATTAAAATTATATCTGAAATTACTGGTTTATCTTTAAAAGACATTAAAACATTAGAAAACGAAATCTAATGTTTTTTTATAAAAAATATATTTATGGAAAAATATACCATAAATATATGTTAAAATTGTCTAGATAATTTAGTGTATTTTTGTTATACTATTAATGTACTAGATAGGAGAGATGATATGTTTAAAAGGTTTTTTTATGTTTTTGTTTTTTTAAGTTTCTTTTTTGCGGGTGTTTTAGATATTCATGCTGAAACACTTAAGGATGGTGTATATGAAATTCAGAGTGCTTTAAGTTCTTCTAAGTATGTTGATTTATATGGAAGTAGGGTTAATAATGGTACTAACATACAACTTTATCAAAAAAATGGAGCTTCTAATCAAAAATGGATTGTAAAATCTACTCAAGATGGATATTATACGATAACTGCTTATTTAAATAGTACGTATAGTATGGATATATATGGCGCTACACCAATTAAAAATGGTAGTAATGTTCAGTTATATAATTATAGTAATACTGATAATCAAAAGTGGCTTATTAAAGATACAGGTGATGGATATTATAATGTTATTTCTAAAATAAATAATTTATATTTAGATGTATGTGGCGCTAAGACACAAAATGGTACTAATATTTTAGTGTGGGAAGGAAATGGTGGTAATAATCAAAAATTTAAGTTTGTTGATGTAACTAATGATTATAATACTATGTTTCCAAAACAAACTATTGCGGATGGTAATTATTTTATATCTTCAGCTCTTGATGATAATAAGGTTATTAATATAGATGGTATGATTAAAAATGGTACTAATATTGATATATATGATAAGAAAATGACTATAAGGCAAATATGGAATGTTAAATATTTAAATAATGGATATTATTCTATTACAAGTAGTTATGATAGTGCTTTTGGTATGGATATATATGGGGCCACACCTATAAAGATGGGATCTAATTTACAAGTTTATAAAAACAGTAATGGTGATAATCAAGTTTGGTATATTAAAGATGCTGGAGATGGTTATTATTATCTTATTTCTAAGAAGAATAATTTGTATATAGATATTTTTAGTAGTAAGACTTCAAATGGCAGTAATATTGGTGTATGGAGCGCTAACGGTGGTAGTGCTAATCAAAAGTTTAAGTTTACTGATGCGACTGAAATATTAAATAATTTAAATGATTATAAAGATATATTTCCTGTAAAATCAATTGATGATGGAAATTATGTAATTACATCTGCAGTTAATAATAATTATGCATTAAATATTGATAATGCCCTTGTTAATGAGACTAATGTTAATATGTATAAAAATAATAATTCTTTTAATGAAGCATGGACTATAAAATATCTAGGGGATGGTTATTATTCTATTAGTAGTGCTTATAATAATAATTATTCTCTTGATATATATGGCGCTACTCCTATTAAAGATGGATCTAATGTTCAGATATCTGGTTTTAATAATACGGATAATCAAAAATGGATTATAAAACAATCTAGTGATGGATACTATTATATTGTATCTAAAAAAGATAATTTGTTTTTAAATGTTAGTAGTGATGATATAACTAATGGTGTTAATGTAAATGTTGGAATTGGACAGGGTATTTATAATCAAAAGTTTAAAATAGAAAAGACTAATATAACTTCTGTAGATACTAATAGTTATTATACTATTAATAGTTTTACTAATAATAAAATGGGTTTAAATATTGCTCAAAGATATAAAACTAATAATACGGATGTTATTATGTATAATATAACTAATAATATTAATGAATTATGGAAATTTAAATATAATAATGATGGTTTTTATACTATTGAAAGTGCCCTTAATCCAAGTGTTGTATTAGATGTGAATGAAAATAATAATACTATTAAGATTTATAAAGATCATAGTGGTACTAATCAAAAGTGGACAATAACTAGTGAAAATGATGGTAGTGTTAGATTAATTTCGGCATCTGGTGGTTTATATATGACATCATCTAGTAATGATAGTGGAAGTAAATTAGAAGTTAGCTCAGATAATGACAAAACTGTTCAAAAGTTTATTTTAAAAAACTACACAGGTAAGAAGCTTTATAATGGTATAGATGTTTCTTCTTGGCAAGGTGATATTGACTGGGATGCTGTTTCTAAAGCAGGTGTGGATTTTGCGATTATAAGGGCTGGATATGGTGAAGATGACAATACGCAAGATGATGCTAAATTTATAGCAAATGTAAATGCTTGTGAAAAATATAATATTCCATATGGTGTATATTTATATTCATATGCTACAACAGAAGATAGTGCTGTTTCTGAAGCTAATCATGTACTTAGAATACTTAAAAGTGTAAGTTATAAACCAACTATAAAAGCTCAAGTATTTTATGATATGGAGGATAAAAGTACTATTTCAGTTGGCAAAGAAGGTTTAACAAAGATTGCGAATAAATTTTGTTCTGTTATAAGAAATGCTGGTTATAGCTGCGGTATATACGCTAATGTTAATTGGTATACTAATTATTTAGATTCTCATGATTTAAAGACTAATTATAAAATTTGGTTAGCTAATTATCCTAATGGTACTTATAATTTTAATTCTATTTTGTCTAAAACTCCTAATTATGGTAACTCAGGACTTTCTTCATATGATTACTGGCAATTTGGATCTGATGGTACTATAAATGGAATTTCAGGTAATGTTGATTTAGATTTAGGTTATGATATTTTTGATTAATATCATAACTTTTTTGTACATACTTTACACCTTATTTTACATATGTTTTTAACTATGATATAATCGTTTTAATGAGAGATAACTATTGTTAGTTTAGATAATCCATCTGGAGGTAAAAGATGAAAAAAATACTTACTTATGGGACGTTTGATTTATTTCATCATGGACATGTTAGAATTTTAAAACGAGCGAAAGAACGTGGTGATTATTTAATAGTGGGACTTTCTACAGATGAATTTAATAAAATAAAGGGTAAAAAATCTTATTATTCTTTTGCTGTTAGGAAAGAAATTTTAGAAGCTATTAAATATGTTGATAAGGTTATTCCAGAAAATAATTGGGATCAAAAAATAGATGATGTATTTAAATATAATATTGATGAAGTTGTTATGGGAGATGATTGGAAAGGTAATGAAAAATTTGAAATATTAAAAGAATATTGTAATGTTGTTTATCTTCCAAGAACAGAAGGTATTTCAACTTTTAAAACAAAGTATGACTTAAGTAAAATGAATAAGAAGAATTTTAAAAATTAATTATTGTGAGGTAGTGTATGAAAAAACTAAATATTACTTTTTGTAGTTTTCCTGATTATGCAGGAAATGCTAAAGCTTTATACGAATATATGAAAGATAAATATGATTTTAATTATACATGGATTGTATATAATAATAAAAGTGTAGAAACTTTAGGAAAATTAGGAATAGATGCGATTGTCATAGGGACAGATGAATTTAAAAGTTATATACCTAAAACTGATGTATTTTTTACAACACATGCTAATCTGACTGGTGATAAATGTAAAACAAAAAAAGGAATATATGTTGAACTTTGGCATGGTATTGGGCCAAAACCTATTGGCTTTTTGGCAAATAATTTAAGTAAAAGTGATTATGAATGGTATAGTTTTTTATCAGAAACTCTTGACTATATTATTGTTCCAAATGAATTTTGGCGAGTTATTTTTTCATCACTTTTTAATATAAAAGCTGAGAGAATACTACCTATAGGGTTTCCTATGCAAAGGGAGATAATGTTATCAAATGGAAAAGATGTTTTAACAAATATTTTAAATATTGATTTAAATAAATATTCTAAAATTGTTTATTATATGCCAACATTTAAAAAAGGTTGTGGTAGAGGAATTGAAGCTAATGTTAATGCTGATAATATTTTAAATTTAAAACCTTATGATGAAGATATACTTTTAAAGTATCTTCAGGATAAAAATATTTTACTTGTAGTTAAAAGACACCCTAGTGATGAGTGTAAATATAAATTTATTGATAATGATAATATTAAAAATATTGATGATGATATGCTTTTTACTAAAGGTTATAATATTAATAATATTTTAACTGCTGCCGATATAATGATTACAGATTATTCATCTTTAGGTATTGAATTTTCAATGCTTGATAGACCTTCTATTTATCTTACTACTGATGCACATGAATATATTGCTAATAGAGGAATAATATTT
>CAVHAY010000121.1:0-2979 GCA_963634115.1 Clostridia bacterium
GCTAGTGACATAATTGCCGGTTTTGTTATATCAGCCAGTTATTTGATTATAGCAATCTCTATTTTAGAGTATTATTTAAAAAAAAGAACTTCTTAAATAAAAAAATTGCTTTTAATAAAGTATGGGCTATGATATAATTAATCTAGAGAGTGGTGAGGACAGTAATGGCAAAAAGAAAATCAAGAAAAAATACAAAACAACAAACGTCATATAATATAGAATTAAAAGGCATAGTCTTAATTTTAATAGCAATAATAGGCTGTTGTTCCTTTGGCATTGCATCTAATATTGTAAAAGGTTTCGCAGCTTTTATTACAGGTGCATGGTATATTGTTCCTTTAATTGGAATTGGAATTTGTGGTATATATATGATGGTAAAAAGGGAAGTTCCAGACTTTTTATCATCTAAATTAATTGGTTTTTATCTTTTGATGTTAGGTATATTAATTGTATCTCATACAGGATATATAAATGCTATGTCAGAAAATGATAATAACTTTGCCCAAATTTTTCAGTCTACCATTGATAATTTGATGGAATTTATCAATGGTACTAGTGATGCAGCTGGTGGAGGAATTATAGGTGCTATATTTTCGGTTATATTTGTTAAATTATTAACAGTTACTGGTACATATGTGGTAAGTGGATTTTTAATTGCTTGCGGACTAATAATGTTTACTGGTGTATCAATTTATGATCTTATAACATACTTAAAAGAAAAACATAATGTAAATAAAGAAGCAAAGGCTAGTAAAAAAGCTGAAAAAGCTGCCAAAAAGGCTGAAGAAGAGTATGAAGAAGAAAAAGATAAAAAAGTTGTTATTTCGTCAGTAGATGAATTAGATAATAATAGAAAATCTGAAGTAAATGCAAATGAAAGAGAAACAGAAAAAATAGGAATAACGAAAGAAATGGGTATTGGAAGCAGTAATGGATGTTATCAAATACCACCAATAAGTTTGTTAAAGAAAGTAAAAAAAGTTAATCAAAAAGAAAATAAAGATGCCATAAAAGAAAATGTTGGTGCCTTAGAAGGTGTATTAAAAGAGTTTGGTGTTAGTGCCAAAGTTGTAACGGCTAATATTGGTCCTGCTATAACACAATATGAATTAGATGTAAAATCAGGTACTAAAGTATCAAAAATAACTGGTATAAATAAAGAAATAGCCCTTGAACTTGGAGCAAAAGATGTTAGAATACAAGCACCCATACCAGGTAAAAAAACTGTTGGAATTGAACTTCCAAATAAAGTCATTTCTCCTGTATCAATTAGAGAAATATTAGAAGAAGTACCAGATAAGAAAAAAGATAGAAAATTATTAGTAGCACTAGGAAGGAGTATCATGGGTAATGCTATTTCCCTTGAAATTGATAAAACTCCCCATTTATTAGTCGCAGGTTCTACTGGATCTGGTAAATCAGTATGTATTAATAGTATGATAATATCTATTTTAATGAGATCAAAACCAGATGAAGTAAAACTTGTATTAGTAGATCCTAAAAAAGTTGAGCTTTCTATGTATAATGGTGTTCCACACTTACTCACTCCTGTAGTAACAGATGCCAAAAAAGCTAATATAGTTTTACAAAAAATAGTAAAACTTATGGAAGATAGATATGATTTATTTGAAAACTCTAAAACTAAAAATATCGCAGGATATAATGCTTATGTAACTAAAAAGAATGAAGAACTAGGAGAATATGATCAAATAAAACCATTACCTTATATAGTTGTTATTATCGATGAATTGGCAGATTTAATGTTAGTCGCAGCTAAAGAAGTTGAAGATTCTATCATGAGAATAACGCAAATGGCCAGAGCAGCTGGTATTCATTTAATTGTTGCTACTCAAAGACCTAGTACAGATGTTATCACTGGTGTTGTTAAGGCCAATATTCCATCAAGAATTGCATTTGCCGTATCAAGTAGTATTGACTCTAGAACAATATTAGATTCATCTGGCGCAGAAAAACTTTTAGGAAAAGGCGATATGCTCTTAAAACCACAAGGTGAAAATATTCCAATAAGAGTCCAAGGAACTTTTATAAGTGATGATGAAATAAAAGCAGTTGTGGATTATACTATAAAACAGCAAAAAGCCAAATATGATGAATCACTTACAGTAAGTAATGAAGATAAAGGTGCCACCACTATGACTGATAATGATGAATATGAAGAACCATTATATAATGAAATTGTTGAATTTGTTATAAACCAAGGTAAAGCCAGCGCTTCTGCACTTCAACGTAGATTTAGATTAGGCTACAATAGAGCAGCAAGATGTATTGATCTATTAGAAGAAAGAGGTATAATAGGGCCATCAAATGGTTCAAAACCTCGTGAAGTACTTGTTAAATTAGAAAAAGGGGAAGAATAATGAAAAATGATAATGTAAAAATGTTAATTACATTTGTATCTCTTATAGTAGTATCTTGCCTATATATGTTTGTTAATAAATATATCATTGAAGAGCCAGGAAGTGTAGAAAAAGAAGTATCAGAAAAAGAACAAAGTACAGGGCTTGATGAAGATGATGCAGTAAAACTTGCTAAAGAAAAATTTTTTGTTGCAGAAGCTTCACTAACTAATACAAAATCTGATATTGATAAACTATATAATAATATTAAAACAAAGGATATTGTTTTAACTGATGAAAATCTTATAAATAATTTAAATAAATTTAATACTAAAACATATACTACAAATTCATCTATAAGTATTATTAGTAATTATAGTGAGGCTATAACTAATAATTTTACAGAGGAATATATAAATAATAATATTTTATATCCTAAAGGTTTCATTGCCTTGGTTGAAAGTGATTATTATATTGTTAAAGATAAAATAGATAATTATTTTCTAAAAGACGCAGAATTTACTCTTATGAGTAAAACCGATACAGAACTTTATTTTAGCGTTAAAATAACTAATTATGCGACTAGTTGTGTCCATACTGGCGAAACAATTCCTAGTATAAC
>CAVHAY010000122.1:0-2031 GCA_963634115.1 Clostridia bacterium
GGATAAGTTCATTGAATTAAACTCTGGAATAAAATCTAGAGTAGGGTATTATATTCAATTTAATGATTATACTGAAGATGAACTTCAAGAAATTTTTAAATTTAAATTAACAAAATCAAATTTTCAAATTACAGAAGATGCTTATGAGAATATAAAAAATATTATTAAAATAAAAAAACAAGAAAAAAATTTTGGTAATGGACGTATGATAGATAATTTATATGATGAACTATTATTAGAACATGCATCACTTAATTATAATAATGAAAATGAAAAGGAATTATTAATAATGAAAAAAGATAGTGTTGATATTGTGATGTCTAAAATCATGAATATGCAAAGGGGTGGTTATTTTGAATAGTACAGTTAAAAATAATGTTTATGATAAACTCATAGATGAAAGAATTATATTTATTAATGGAGAAATTAATGTTTCTACTGCTAGTGATATTGTCGCAAATCTTTTATATCTTGATTTCATTAGTAATGAGGATATAACTATATACATAAATTCACCAGGAGGTCATGTTACTGATGGACTCATGATATATGATACAATAAAATATCTAAAATCTGATGTTTCTACTATCGGAATTGGTCTTTCTGCATCCATGGCTGGCGTATTACTCGCATCTGGCACTAAAGGTAAAAGAAAAATATTACCTCATGGTAAAGTTATGCTTCACGAAGTATCTGCTGGTACTGATGGAAAACTAACTAATATTTTACTGGCTACTAAAGAAGCTAAAAAAACCAATGATATTTTATTAGATATTATTGCTCAAAATAGTAATTTCAAAAAGACTGAATTAAAGCAAAAGCTAACAACTGATTTTTATATGGACTGTAACGAAGCTATAAAATATGGCATTGTAGATAAAATTATATGTTAAAAAAAGCCACATATTTATGCAGCATTTTTAGTTTTATAGTTTTCCTTTGATAATTGATATACTTTTGGTTTTTCTACTGGCTCAGCACCTAGAATAGTTAAATCACCCTCAGTATTCATTAAATATTCTTTATATTCATTTATTTGTCCTAAAACATCTTTAAGTAAATCAAGTTCTTTTATATCATCAGTTTTTTCTGCTAAAACAATTAATGAAGAAAAAAGTGCTCTAAATTTAGAAGGTGAAACCCCCATAACATTTTTAAACTTATTTGAATATTGCTCTAAACCATTAAAATGATTATTAAGTGCAATATATAATATAGTTTCTTTAGTAAAAATAAGTGGATCAATAGAATTATAAACCCTACATTCATTAATAAAACTAACAGGGGTAAGACCTGTATATTCTTTAAATTGTCTAATTAAATAAAATTTATTGTAATGAAAAACCTGTTCAAGTTCATCAGAACTAACATTTCTATCTATATTATCTAGTAAATACATACAAATATCTTGTATTAGTAACCTATCCATAAAACCCCCCCTATATATCTAAAATATACTACATAAAGGAAATTTTGTCAAATTAGTGATAAGAAGTAAGGAGTAAAAACATGAAAGAAACAATAAAAAATTTAAAATTTGCGTGGATTTATGCAAAAGATCAAAAGAAAAATATTATATTATATGTAATTCTTAATATTCTATTAATGGTCATTAGTATTCTTTTGCCCATAATAAGTGCTCAAATGATAATTCATTTAACAAATAGTGAACTAATTAGATTATTTTATCTAGCTTTAGCTTTATTTGTTGTTGAAATTATACGAAATGTTATTGGAATATTTGCTACTAAAAATATTCAAATAATATATAGAGAAACATTTACTAAGATTCAAACCAGTTTAGGTAGTGAAATCTTAAAAATAAATACTCAAACATTAAATAAACAAGGTAGTGGTGTATTTATTCAGCGTCTTAATGTAGATACTAGTAGAATTTCTGATGTATTTGGTAATTTAATTTGGTATATATTACAAGTAATGACTAGTATTGGTATATTTGGGGCTATATTTATTATTAATAAATTTATGTGTTTATGTATAATTATTATGGTTATAGTTATTTATTTAATA
>CAVHAY010000123.1:0-2783 GCA_963634115.1 Clostridia bacterium
TTAAATTTGTTCATATAAGTTACTTTCTCCTTCCAATATTATCGTATAACTGTATGTTATACGTTAATAATTGAGGGTTAATCCGCAAAAATATTACGTTTTATGTAATAAAAAGAGTAGAGGTATACACACTTTACTATTAAAATAGGTAAAAAACTATCGTATAACATACAGTTATACGATAGTTTTTGGTTATGAATTATTACTACGTCCTAGCAATTCTATTATAATAATAGCAATTATTAATAATTTTGTAAATACCTAAAATAAATTTTATGGAAACTTATTTTATAAATTTGTTATTTGAAGAAGTAATTTACAAATAAAAATTGTATATTACTAATGAGAAGAAATATCAGGAGGTGATAAATTATTAAATACTTCTCAAAATTTGAAAGGAGGAATAAAACTATAACTTTGTTAAAAAATAAATCTAAACTTGAAGAAGATGTAATTATCCCCGGTATTTTTGATGGCTTATTTAAAGCCCTTATTCCAAGTTTAGAGTTTAGACCATGTCTTTTTATTATATTAATAACTTGTACTCATTTTACTATGGATGATATTGTAAAAGGTATAAGATTTCTAAACACTGAACTTAAGAAAGAAAAGTATAAAGAAAAAGGGAAAATTACTGATATTTTAATTGATCTAAAAGGTCATACTATTAATATTGAGGCTAATACTAGTGATTCTAAATCATTAAGACTTAAAAATTATAATTATCATCATAAGGTTACCTATGATCGCTTTAGTGCTGGTAGTCAATTAGATGACAAATATGTTTATCAAATATCTTTTGAAGCAGTAAGAAAATTTGATGATAGAGTATATTTAACTTTTACTCTAAAAGATGAAGAAAGTAAATACTCTGATGAAGAAAATTTTAAAAGAGTATATATATGTATAGCCAAAGCTGCCGAAAAGTATTATAATAATATTGAGCTATCAAAGTTTGAAAAAATACTTGTTATGTTACAAAGTACAAGTAGAAAAGAACTTTTTGAGCTTGCTAGAGGAGATGAAGATCTAATGGCTATGGCAAAGAAGATAGATGATTTAAATACTGATGAAAAAATTATAGGTTTATATGATGAAGAAAAAATGAAAAAGGCAATGCATGACTTTGATATTAAAGAAGCAACCGCTAAAGGAAAAACTGAGGGGTTTGCCGTTGGAAAAACAGAAGGTCTTGCCATTGGCAGACAAGAAAAAATATCTATTGCCAAAAAACTTCTGAAAGACGGGATGGATATTTCAAAAGTTGCTAGTATAACAGGCCTTGAAGAAAACGATATTGCAAATTTGTAATATCGTTTTTTTAGTATAAAATATTCTTACTATATTAATATATATAATAATGGTTCTATCTTATTTTTATATGAACCTCTCTAAGTTGTTGTTCTGAAACGGTACTAGGAGAGCCCATCATGTTATCAATACCTAAGGTATTAGGTGGGAATGCTTGGACTTCTCTTAAATTTTTTTCATCTCGTAACAACATTAACATTCTGTCAATACCAGGAGCCATTCCAGCATGGGGAGGTACTCCATATTTAAATGCTGTATAAAGCGATTTAAATTTTTCTTTTACAATGGCTTCTGTATATCCTACTTCTTTAAAACCACGCATTAAACTATCTAAATCGTGATTACGGACAGCACCAGAACTCATTTCAAAGCCATTACATACAAAGTCATATTGATAAGCAAGTATATCTTTTATATCTCCTTTATATGCATCCTTTCCACCTTGTGGCATACTAAATGGATTGTGGCCAAAATCCCATTTATTTTCTTCTTCATTCCACTCAAACATCGGCATATCATTAATAATACAAAATTCATATTTATTTGGATCTATTAATTCTAATTTTTTACCTAACTCTGTTCTTATCTGGCCAGCATAATTTGCTGCTACGCTTTCTTTCCTATTGGCAATAAAGAATATAACATCACCTTTTGAAAGTGCTGCTTTATTAATTAAGGCTTCTCTTTCTTCGTTAGATAAGAATTTATCGATAGGACCTTTAAATGTGGTTTCATCTAAAACAGATATATAACCAATACCAGGCATGCCTATTGAAGAGGCAAAATCTACTATTTCATTAAACCAACTATTAGGTTTATCGGCAATACCTTCTACTTTTATTCCTCTTACAATGGACTTTTGAAAAGGTTTAAAAGTAGTGTTTACAAATTCTTCTGTCAAATCTATTATTAAAAGTGGATTTCTTAAATCTGGTTTATCGGTACCATATTTAAGTATTGCTTCTTTATATGGTATTCTTTTAAATGGCTTTTCTGATACCTTTTTTGTTGAAAAATGGGTAAAAGTATCATAAAATATTTCTTCACCTATTTTATAAACATCTTCTTCTGTAGCAAAAGCCATTTCAAAGTCTAACTGATAAAATTCAAGTGTTCTATCAGCACGTGAATCTTCATCTCTGAAGCAAGGAGCTATTTGATAATATTTATCAAAGCCACCTACCATAAGTAATTCTTTAAATATTTGTGGAGCCTGTGGTAGTGCATAAAACTGTCCTTTATACTTTCTAGATGGAACTAGAAAATCTCTAGCTCCTTCTGGAGATGAGGCTGTTAAAATAGGAGTTTGAACTTCGGTAAATTCTAAACTATCCATTTTATTTCTTAAATATTTTAATAGTTCACTTCTAAACTTAATGTTATCATGTACTCTATTATTTCGCATATCTAAATAACGATATTTAAGTCTTAATTCTTCATTTACTTTGGTACTATTTTTTATTTCAAATGGC
>CAVHAY010000123.1:2793-9543 GCA_963634115.1 Clostridia bacterium
TGTAAAGATTTACTTAGTAGGGTAAATTCCTTAATAAGTATTTCTACTGTACCTGATTTAATTTTGTGATTAAAGTTTTCTTCATCACGCATTCTAACAATGCCCTCTAAAGAAATGGTAGACTCTTTAGCAAGTCCATTAAATATAGAATCATCATTGCTTACAATTTGAACAGTACCTGTTTCATCTCTTAAATCTACAAATATAACGCCACCATGATCTCTAATATTTTCTACCCAGCCAGCGACTTTTACTGTTTTACCTAAATCATCTTCGGTGATTTCACCAGGTCTTATATTTCTATATATATTATTCATCATCTCACCTCTTCTCTATTTCTTCTAGCATAGTCTCTCTTGCCATACTAGGGTTAGCCTTTCCTCTAGTTTTTTTCATAATCTGACCTACTAAATAGTCAGCAACATTGTTTTTACCAGATTTATATTTTTGAACTAATTCTGGATTTTCATCTAATACTTCATTAGCTACTTTTGTAATAGCAGACTTATCTGTTATCTGCATCATGCCTTTTTCTTTAACTATTGTTTTTGGTTCCTGCCCTTTTTCCATACAAATTGCAAAAACTTCTTTGGCCTGTTTTGAAGATATTGTTTTATCTTCTGTTAATTTAATAAGTGAATATAAATGTGCAGGTGGCATTAAAGTATCGGAAATTGTCTTATTTTCTTTATTAAGCATTCCTAACATATTGGTTGTAATCCAGTTAGAAGCACTTTTTGGATTAGCTCCTAGCTTAATGGTTTCTTCAAAATAATCAGATATATTTTTTTCTTTAACTAATATTGTGGCATCATAATCTGTTAAACCATATTTATCTATATATAATGTCTTTCTTTCTAAAGCAAGCATAGGTATTTCTTTTTTTATTTCTTCTATCCATTCTTTAGATAATTTTACCTTTGGAATATTTGGTTCTACAAAATATTTATAATCAATAGCATCTGCTTTACTACGCATGAATTTTGTACTCATAGAGTCTTCATCCCACCTACGGGTTTGTTGTTCCATAGTTTCGTACTCACCTGTCTCTTTTAGATCAGTTTGTCTTTCAATTTCGTAGTTAATAGCGTCTCTAACTCCACCAAAAGAGTTTATGTTTTTTATTTCAATTTTAGTGCCCCAATTACTTGGATTTGTTTCATCAAGTGATTCATCCATAATAGATACGTTAACATCACATCTAATTTGACCTTTTTTACTATCTGCTTCACTTATGCCAGCATACTGATATATACTTCTCATTGTTTCTAGAAATGCCACAGCTTCGTCAGCACTTTTAAAACATGGAGTTGTTACTAATTCTAAAAGTGGAACTCCCGCTCTATTATAATCTATTTTTGATACATCACCTATATGAATTGAAGATGCGGCATCTTCTTCTAGGTGTAAGTTATCAATAATAGCTTCTTTTTCTTCTCCATTACACTCAAATTTTAATTTTCCATATATTCCAACTGGTATAGGCTTAGTTTCTTGGGTGATTTGAAAACCTTTAGGTAAATCTGGGTAGTAATAATTTTTTCTTTCAAAATACATATATTCTGGTTGTTTACAGTTTAATATTAAACTTGCCATAACGGCTTTTTTTACGGCTTCTTTATTTACTACTGGTAAAGTTCCGGGGAAGGCCATATCAACTGGTCTTATATTAACGTTTGCACTTTCATTATAACCATTTACCGCAGATGAGAATACTTTTGTATTGGTTTCACTTATCTCACAGTGCATTTCAAGTCCAATTAATGCTTTATACATTATTTCACCTCCAAAACTGTTTGTCCTTTATAATCCATACTGCTTTCTAAAGCATAAGCAATATTTAAAACGTTAGCGTCATCATAACATTTTCCTGTTATATTAAGACCAACTGGAAGATTATTTATAAAACCATCAGGTATAGTTATTGACGGGAAGCCACCAAAGTTTCCTATTTGTAAATGATCTTCTAAAGCATTTATGTTTTTGTCTTTACTACTGAAAGAATAATCAATATCTTTTGCTGGTCCAGTGCTTACAGGAAGAATAACACCATCATATTTTTCAAAAAGTTCATTCCATCTATTTACTAAAAGTCTTCTAACTCTTTGAGCATTATGAAAATATCTATCTTTATTTTCTGACTGTAAGACATAAGAACCAATTACAAATCTTCTTTTAATTAATGAGGAAAAACCAGCAGTACGATATTTTTTCATAGATTCATTCCATGTCTTACCTTCTGCTCTAGGTCCAAAGATAAAACCAGTTAGATTACTCATATTTGATGTTGCTTCTGCACATGATATAACAACATAAACTGATGGTTCTGCATCTAATAATTTTCTATCTACAGATACGCTTTCAACTTCAATTCCTAATTTTTCACATAATTTTAATTTATCTTTAAAGTTTTCTAAATGTTTTTTTAATTCATCATTTGCATTTGGATAGTTTTCTATATCGCATAGTTCTTTTATATAACATAGTTTTTTACCTTTAACATTGCCGTCTATACTATCATATAAATTAATATTAGATGAATCCCAAGAGGTCATATCATATTTATCAATACCTTTCATACCATCCACTACGATAGCGGCATCTTTGACACTTCTAGTTAAAGCACCACAATGATCTAGACTACTAGCAAAAGGAAATAATCCATACCTAGATATCATACCATATGTAGGTTTATAACCAACTACACCACAATAAGCTGCTGGTTTTCTGATAGAATCTCCGGTATCACTTCCAGTTGCATATGGAATTACACCAGCCGCAACGGCTGCGGCACTTCCTGATGAAGATCCAGCACACATTTTTGAAGTATCCCATGGATTTAAAATATTACCAGTATGTGCCGTAGTACCAGTACCACCCATACCAAATTCATCCATTGCTGTTTTAGATACCATTACTGCACCATGTTTTGATAAATTTTCTATTGCGGTAGCACTAAAAAATGGGATATAATTTTTTAATGTATTTGAAGAGCCTGTTGAAAGAACTCCTTTGGTACTATAATTATCTTTTGCGGCATAAGGAATACCAGATAATAAATCATCTGTAATAGGTTGCTCTTTTATATCATCTAAAATGGTAACAAAAGCATTACATTTTTTTTGTAGTTCTTTAGATTTTTCTATAGCTTCTTTAATAAGTTCTTTGCTAGTTATTTTATTCTCTTTTAAGTCGTTATGTATTTGTTCAATACTTTTATCCATATATGACATATTATCCCACCATCCTTGGTACAACTACTGTATCACCATCACTATCACCACAGTTAGCAAATATTTCTTCTTTTGATATTGAATTTTCTTTGATATCTTCTCTAAATGTACATTCAAAATCATCTAAAGTATGAGTCATTGGAATGATGTCATTAATATCATCTATTTCATTTATTCTAGCAATACTAGCATCTATTTCTTCAAACTCATCAAGTACTTTTTTATTTTCTTCTGCTGTAAGACCAATTAATAACTTATCAGCATAGTCATCAACCATTTCTTTAGTAAACTTTCCCATTTCTTTTCCTCCTTTAAAACAAAATATATAAAAAATAAGTCTATAGGATAATTCCTAGAGACCTACTTAATAACTAAATGGCGCCTGATGTAGGACTCGAACCTACGACCTAACGGTTAACAGCCGTGCGCTCTACCGACTGAGCTAATCAGGCAAAGTGGCGCCCAATGTAGGACTCGAACCTACGACCTAACGGTTAACAGCCGTGCGCTCTACCAACTGAGCTAATTGGGCAAAAGTATAAAAAGACAGTTAAGCATCCCCATATAAGGACGAATAACTGTAACTCGCGGTACCACCTTATTTATCACATCAAGTGATCTCTCTATAGTTTCAAATGAAACTTATAACGCGGTAACGGGTTACATCCGATTTATCCTACTATTATTTCAGATAAATTACTCTGTGGTGTTATTCACAGTAATATTATTATTAGTTCTCATCAACCTAACTTTCTGTAAATAAGTGACTACTGTTACTCCTCCACTTCTTAGTATCTATAAAATATTTATAAACAATTTTTGGTAGTCCGTACGGGATTTGAACCCGTGAATGCATGCGTGAAAGGCATGTGTGTTAACCAATTTCACCAACGGACCAAATAAATGGTGGGCCTGGCAGGACTTGAACCTGCGACCCCTCGCTTATCAAGCGAGTGCTCTAACCAACTGAGCTACAGGCCCAACTTAATTTGACTTTTTAAGTATACATTATTTTATGAATTTTGGCAACCCTTTTTAAGGGGTTTTATTGTTTTTTTATGAAATTTATGGTTTTTCTTTTAAAAAAATACTAATTTGGTATAAAATATTTGTATAAGGATGTGATTCATATGCCTTCATGGCCTATACATATTGCTCTAGCAAAAAAACTCAATAAGGACTTAAAACTATCTGATGACTTTATTTTAGGTAATATTATACCAGATGTTCCAAATGGGTATATAATAACAAATACAAAATGTAAGGAAACAAAAAGGTTTACGCATTTCAACAATAATAAAGATAATATTAAATCAATTACAAATATAGAAGAGTTTTTACTAAAATATCAAAATAAACTAAATAATCCCATTATATTGGGATATTATACTCATCTTCTTACTGATAAATATTTTAATGATGATTTTTATAAAAAGCATGTAAAAAATAAAATAACTATATTAAAAGATGGAACTTTTAATAATACTCCATTTAAAGGTTGGGAACTAAAACAAAAAGATTTTGATACTTTTGGAAGATATCTTATTTTAAATGGTGATTTAGAAACTAATATATTTCAAACTAAAGATACAAAAAAATTTATTAAAGAGTTACCTTTTACTTTACTAGATGAAGATATAATTTTAACTATTAATAAAATAAATCATTTAATTACTAATATTCCAAGCGAACAAAAAGATTACTTAGTTTATACTGAAGAAGAGCTTATGACTATATTTAATAATTGTTATAAAGATATTTTAAAAATTATTCAATAAAAAATAGAGAGTTATTTCTCTATTTTGGAATTCTATTTACTATATCATTATAACTAGTTAAAAGATCAGATTTTTTAAATACAATTTTACCATCTTTAACATCCCATTTATCTTTATTATCTTTAAGTAAATTTAAAACATCTTTCTGGACTGATAGTACATTTTTAATAGCGTCCGCAGTTACTTTGGTGCTTTTATAACCATTTTTAAATGCTGTAGTTGCTGGAGTACTAAGCATAAGTTCTTTATAAAGAGTTATATAATAATTACTTAATTTTTTATTATCTATTTTTTTCATTATACGTTTTTCTTGAGTCATGGTTTCTAATTTCTTTAATGTATCATTAATAGTTTTTTCGGCATTAGTAATATAAGTTATAGAATTATTAAAATCTTTGCCATCATTAGTATAATTATCTGCTGATAAAATAGAGGTAAATGTTTTATCTGTTTTTATTGTATCAATTTTAGAAGCTACACTAGCATACTGTGCAATATACTCTTTTATAGATCTTTCTATAACTGCATAATTACCATTAGTTTTAGTCTTGTTATCATATGAATAAGAAGTAATATCACTATTTAATAAAGTATAAATTTCACTTTTTAAAGTGTCTTCTTGCTTTGTACTTTTATATAACATAATACACAATACAACCATAATAACAAGCGCTAAGGCAATAACTGTTATCATAATTTTTGTTTTATTACTAACTTTTTTCTTTTTTTTAGCCATATTTTTTCCTCCTAAAAACTAACTGGATTACTCATAATATCAATAATTTTATTCACATTATCATCTTTAGCCATAATATTTTTTCTTATTTTTTTACATTTATCACACTTATATATTATTTTATAAGTATTTTTAAACTTTTCTACTGCAATAGGTACTAAAGTACCATGACAAGTTTCTAATCTATCCCCTGGGTTTATGTCTACATGTTTAGATGATAAACATTTTGGGCAATGATCTCTAGCACTATAGCCAAGAGGTTTTACAGACTCTCCACATATATCACATACAAAACTTTCATCAATCATTTCAAATCTTTTTTTCATAAGTATATTCTATCACATAATTTAGTTTAATTAAAGAAAAATGCTTTTTAATATTTTTGCAACAAAATATATAAAGATAATTATATAGAATTTTAGTGTAGTTAAAAAAAGAAAACAGGATTAATCCTATTTTCCATTTAATACTTCATTACAATGTGTACATATGCCACCAGTTATTTCTAATTCATCAAAATAATTCCAGCATCTTTCACATCTAATACCTTCAAATTTATCAACTTTAACCATACAGTTATCATATTTAGTAAATTCATTAGTACTTAAAATAACATCTGAAACAATTAATAACTGTTTTAAATCAGGTAATATATCATGAAGCATCTCTTTATCTTCTTCTCTTAAATTCAAATATACCTTGGCTTCTAATGACTTACCAATAATTTTCTCACTTCTTGCTTCTTCAAGTGCTTTATAAACATCATTTTTTATACCAAAGAATACACTCCAAATTTCTTTTAATTCTTCTTTTTCTTTATAAATTAATACTTCAGGGAAATTTTCTAAATGAACAGATTCTTCTTTTGTATAAGGCATAAATTTATAAACTTCTTCACTTGTATAAGGAATAACTGGAGCCATAAGTCTTACTAATGCATAAATAATTTCATATAAAACAGTTTGTACACTACGTCTACGAATACTATCAGCTTGTTCTATAT
>CAVHAY010000124.1:0-13212 GCA_963634115.1 Clostridia bacterium
CATATATAATATGACTGTACTTATACCAGTAATTTTTTCATCAGCATTAAACGCAATAATAATTAAAATAATAGATAAAATTTCCGGTGTAAAAAATATACTTTTAGCGTCCTTTTTAATATAATCAAAAAATTTTTTAGAATTAAATTTAAGTTTTTTTAATTCTATCAAGCCATTACTACATTTAAAACTTATATAACATATATAAGTTAATAAAGATATAAAGAAAAATATTGGCATTAAATCCCTCCTCCAAAATATATTTTATGCCAAAGCAAAAACACATATATAGTCCAAATTTTTCTACTGTTATCCTTTTTCCCTTGCTTATGTTCATCAAGTAATTTAACAATACGTTTAACATTAAAGAATTCTTCAGCTTTAACAAAATGACTCTTTATAGTGTTATATACATCATCATCCCGCATCCAAACTCTAATAGGAACTGGAAAACCTAATTTTTTCTTGTTCGAAACTTTAGACTCTAATTTTTCATGAGCAATATCTCTAAATATCTTTTTAGTTTTGTACTTATCTACTTTATATTTAGTAGGTAATTTTCTAGCATAATCAATAAGTGGTCTATCTAAGAAAGGTACTCTAACCTCTAAAGAATTAGCCATACTCATTTTATCAGCTTTTAGTAAGATATCACCAGTTAACCAAAAATTAACATCAATATATTGCATTTTAGTAACATCATCTTTCCCTGTTACCTCATCATAATATTTTTTAGTCAAATCTTGAAAACCATGGGTATTTCTCTTAAATGATAATATCCTCTTAACTTCTTTATTATCAAATATAAAAGCATTTCCCACAAATCTATCTTCTAATTTTTTACCACGTCTAACAAGAAAATTAAGTCCTCTATGACTAGGAAAAATACTGGCAAACTTACCAATTGCCTTTCTAAAAATATAAGGTACTTTATAATACCAAGACCAAACAAAAGGCTCTTGATATATATTATATCCACCAAATATCTCATCAGCACCCTCACCAGATAAAGATACCTTAACATTTTCACTAGCAATACTTGTAACAAAATATAAAGCGACAGCCGAAGGATCAGCAAGAGGTTCATCCATATAATACATTATATTAGATAAATTCTTAAAATACTCTTCTTTTGTAATTATCTTATTTATATTTACAGTATTAATTTTCTTAGATAAACTTTTAGCATAACTAATTTCACTATAATTTTTATTATCAAAACCAACAGTAAAAGTTTTTGACACATCACTGCTAGCGGCTATAAATGATGAATCTACACCACTAGATAGAAAAGACCCAACCTCAACATCACTAATTTTATGAGCTTTTATAGAATCTTCTAATCTTTCTTTAACCCCTTGTCTCCATTCATCATAACTTAAAGAATCATCTTCTTCAAATTTAAGTTCATAGTATTTAGTAATATCCAGTTCCCCATTTTTATATTTTAAATAATGCCCTGGCATTAATTTAAAAACATTTTTAAAAAAAGTTTCTTCCATTGCATTATATTGAAAAGTTAAATAATACTCTAAAGCATCAGAATTAAATTCACGTACAAAATTAGGATGAACCAAAAAACTTTTAATTTCAGAACCAAACATAAAAGTTTCATTCATTATAGTATAATAAAATGGTTTAATTCCATAAAAATCTCGTGCCGCAAAAACTTCTTTTGTATTAACATCATATATAACAAAAGCAAACATACCACGTAATTTATCTAATATTTTTTCACCATATTCTTCATATCCATGTAAAATAACTTCAGTATCAGTATTAGTAGAAAATTCATGCCCCTTTTTAACTAAATCTTCTTTTATATCTTTAAAATTATATATTTCTCCATTAAAAATAATAACTTTAGATTTATCTTCATTATAAATAGGCTGTGATCCATTATTTAAATCTATTATAGATAATCTTCTAAAACCCATTGCTATCGTATCATCAATATAATATCCATCAGAATCTGGTCCCCTATGCGCGATTAAGTCAGTCATTTCTTTAATGGTATCTTTTTTATTCTTTTCTTTATTTACATATCCTACAAATCCGCACATAAAACTGCCTCCTATGTTCATAAATACAAGTATATTTTACCACAGAAATAACAACCTTACAAGGTAAAGAACGGTAAAAAAATTAGAACCACCTTATCAAATAACCTAAAAGAAGTTAGAATAATAATTTTTTTAAACGCATACTAAAAACATTAGAAAACAAAATCTAATGCTTTATTAAAACATATTATTTAAATGTATTTTTAAATAGTGTAGTAAATCTATCTTGATTTACATCAGTAGAAATATAAATATTACTCTTTTTAACTCTTTCTACATGACATACACCAGGATTTCCAATATCAATTTTTATCTTACAAGCTTCAAAAGATACTATTTTGTCATCAATTATAGAGGCTACTGTAAGGGGATCTGGCACCGTAAGTCCATTTACATGATGATGTTCCATACTAAATTCCATATATTTTAAAGCTATCAAATATACAAACCTTGAAATAATATTTTCTGAATCTTTTAAAGAATTAATATATCTTTTAGAAATAAAAGTCTTTATACCAGCCTCATGTGTTATTACTTCAATTCTCTTAAATGGGGCTGCAAATACTTTTTTTGCCGCAATGGGATCTACTTTAACATTAAATTCTCTATATAAATGATCATCATCAGAAACTCCCATTACAACTACTTTAGATATTCTTTCTGCAAAAGTTTTATCTTTACGTATGGCTTTAGCTAAATTAGTAAGTGGTCCCAAACAAATAATAGTTAAATTATTTTTATACTTTTTAGATGCCTTTATCATAAAATCTTCCGCATACATTTTATCTGTCTTCCTGTTACTTTTTGGAAATACCGCATATCCAAGTCCATCTATTCCATGTGCATATTTGGCAGTATCATTTTTCTTATTGTGTAAAGAACCATCATATATTTTTATATTAGAATCAAGTAAATCTTCTATAATTTTAATATTATTAAGTGATTTTTCAAACTCTATATTGCCAGTAGCCAAAGTAAAACCAACAATATCAAGTTTATTTAAATATCCTAAAAGTATTGCTATAGCGTCATCAATTCCAGGATCAGTATCAATTATATATTTCACATACATCGCCCCTCTACCACTCTATTTAATTTTACCAAAAATATAGATATTTGTCAGCTATTAAAATGAATAATATTTATCTATTTAACCTATTATATTACTAAGGAGGGATATTTATGTATGTACCTAATGTTCTAGAAAAAAACAGTGATGGAGAGCGAGTATATGATATATATAGTAGATTACTCAAAGATAGAATTATCATATTAAGTGGCGAAATAAATGATAATGTATCTAACAGTATAGTAAGTCAATTACTATATTTAGATTCAGTAAACAACGACAACATTAATATTTATATAAACTCACCAGGTGGTAGTATAACCGCTGGAATGGCAATATATGACACTATGAACTTTGTTAAAAGTAAAGTATCAACCATTTGTATAGGTATGAGCGCATCAATGGCCGCTTTTCTCCTATCAAGTGGAGAAAAGGGATTACGTTTCGCTCTCCCAAATAGTGAAATCATGATTCATCAACCTTTAGGAGGCGCTAGTGGTCAGGCCACTGAAATAAAAATTGCCGCCGAAAGAATACTTAAACTAAAAGATAAATTAAACAAAATATTAAGTCAAAATACCGGTAAATCCCTTAAAGAAATAGAAAAAGATACCGAAAGAGACTATTTCTTAGATGCTAAAGAAGCCTTAAACTATGGCTTAATAGATAAAATTATATAATGAAAATAGAGCACACGCTCTATTTTTCTACTACTTTAATTTTTACTTTTTTAGTTTTAGATAAATATTGTACTCTAGAATCTGTACCCTCAACCATAACAGGTACTTCATATTCACCAGGCACATAACCTTCTAGATCAATATAAGCGGTTATATCAGCAGATTCTATTCTTTTAAGAACTGATGCAACACCCTTAACATTAACCGTAACTTTTATGTCATTTTCAGTAAGTCCTTGAACACTATACTTATCATCTAAATTTCTAACATCAATATTAACATCTTTAATATCAGCGTCAGTAGAATCTCCCAAAGTAAAGTTTAATGTAATATTATTCACAGACATAGATCTTACACCCTTTGGCTTAGTAAGATTCATCTTATATTCTTTATCACTCTTAAGACCCGTAACATCAACCTCAAGTGGTACATACTCTAATTTTTCTAAAACCTCTTCTGTACCATATACAGTAACAGTTTGTTCACTCATATCAATATTACTAATAGCCTTACCAAAACCTAATTCACCACTAGTAACCACCTTAATAGGTACCGTTTTACTAGGAGATTTTATATTAAGTTCTACATTAACCTTCGCAGGTACAATTTCAACATTTAAAGCCTTACCATTACTATCATATGCCTTTAACGGAACATCTTTTATAGTAGTTGTCCCCTCTTCTTGTTTAGATAAACTATTAATATCCACAAGCGCTTTAACAGTAGCGACTTTAGTTAAACTATTCTTAGCCTTTTCATCTTCCGCACCTTTTATAACAACTTCTGAAACTTCAGGCGTTGCACTTTCAATAACCAATTTAGAATTTAAATTATCTTGATTAAAAATATCAGTTGTTAACGTTTTAGTCTCCGAAACCTTTGAATAAATAGTTACTGAAGCAACAGAAGGATTAACACTATAATCAATAGAACTAAGTGGTTGTGAATACTCAATATTAACCTTATGAGTTCCAGGTTTTAAACCAGATAAATCTACAGTTACCTTAGAAGCCGTAGACTGTTTAGCAATAAACAAATCAGAACGATTACCCATTAAAGTTATATCAACTTTTTTAGGAAGACCTTCTACTACATAAGCCTCTTCATTATAATTAACTTCAATTTTTTGATTCTTAAGTACTTCAGCTGTTTGACTTGTAAAAGAAATCTTCTTTTGATCAATAGCCACAAAAGCCAAAATAGCAATTATAAGAGAAATTATCAAAAGAACATTAGGCCTTGAAAACCAGCTTTCAATTGATTTCTCAGATTTATTAAATAACTTCCAAACATTATATACAAACCTTGTAATAGGCATGATAATTTTCTTATCAATAACCCCCCAAAATCTTTTAAATATATTTTTTTTATTTTTAGTCTTCATTGCTAGTTACCTCCATTTCTTTCATAAGAAATTTTTTAGATGGAGTAAGTCCTTCTAGTAAACGTACTTTAAGTTCAGCAAGTGTTAAATTATACATCAAATTACCATTAACCGCAATTGATATTCTTCCTGTTTCTTCAGAAAGCACAATTGCAATACAGTCTGACTGTTCAGTAATACCTAATGCTGCCCTATGTCTTGTTCCTAAACGTTTACTAATAGCCAAACTATCACTAGTAGGAAAAACCGCATTAGCGCACGCAATTTCATTACCTTGAATAATAACACCACCATCGTGTAATGGATTATTAACAAAGAAAATAGCATTCAAAAGCGGTGCCGTTACTTCAGCATAAATTTTTTGTGAATGATTTATATAATTAGCCAAACTAGTATCTCTTTCCAAAACAATTAAAGCACCCATTCTTTGCTTTTTTAAATATTCCAAAGCTTTAGCTATCTCACTAATAGTTTGTTCTTTTTCACTTATAGATAACGTCTTATGTTTACCAAGCAAATTAGCTCTACCTAATTGTTCAAGAGCATCTCTAATTTCTGGCTGAAAAATAATTACAATAGCCAAAGGTGCCCACTCAATAACATAATCAATTATATAACTTATTGTAACTAAATCTAAAAAATCAGATAAAAGTTTAACAACAATAACAATAAGTAGCCCCTTAAATAAAAGAACCATCTTAACATTTTTTCTAATAGTTTTTAAAATATAATATAACATCCCCCATACTAAAAGAATGTCCAGCAATTTTTTCAAAAGATCAACTATAGATTCTACTGTCATATTTACCTCCTAGACTTTAGTAATACAATTATAACACATTTATTAGACATTTTACACATAAAAATAGACAGTATTATATACACACAATATGTATAATGTTTAAATATCTAAATATTTCAATATTTAAAAGTAATAAATTCCTTAAAAAATTGCAGTTTTAACTACACCATAATAAAATAAAAATATAATATAATAAGTAAAATATTTAAGCAAACTTTTATATCTATATGTAAACATAATGTAACTTATAAATATATTACTTGCATTAACTCCATATAAAATGTTACTATTATGATATAGAATTTAATATAAACCTAACCAAAAACTATCGTATAACTGTATGTTATACGATAGTTTTTTACCTATTTTAATAGTAAAGTGTGTATACCTCTACTCTTTTTATTACATAAAACGTAATATTTTCGTGAATTAACACCCAATTATTAACGTATAACATACAGTTATACGTTAATATTGGAAGGAGAAAGTAACTTATATGAACAAATTTAAGAATTTATCTAATTATCAAAAAAAGAATTTATTAATAGGAGGCTTAATGAATGTAAGTGATTATATAAAAGCAAATACAAATACAGAACAGTGTGGAAGCATGGAGTTAAACAATAATTATTCTGAATCATGTACAACAACAAACTGGATATATACAGGACCTATGGGTAGTAATTTTTCTTGGACTATCGCGCCGTATTCTAACTCGTATGCTTACGACGTGTTCTTTGTGGACAGTGACGACACCCTCTACCACTACTACGCTGGCAACAGGCACGGCGTGGTCCCAGTTCTCTATCTGTCATCTGATATCTCTTTAAATGGAGAAGGAACACAGGATAATCCATATACTGTAGAATAAAAATAAAATAAATATTGTATAATATTTCAAAAGAACTTCACACAAAGTGAAGTTTTTTAGATAAATACAAAATATTAAATATCTTTATTTTTAAAAGGATCATCATCACCAAAAGATAAAATCTCTGGTTCTACATTATTTTGGAAAAATTCTAATTCATTTGTTTCAGTAGGTTCATTTGATTTTTCACCAATACTAATGGTATTATCATCAGCATTATAATAAGTTTCCATACGTGTATCAACTTCAGGTATCCCATCTTTCCATGCATTAGGTTCATAATCTGGATCTTTTACCTTAAGTTTATCGATCTCTCCAACATTCCATACATCAGGTTTGTCTGATAAATTAAGATCATTAATACCACCAACAGACCATGGATCCATCGAATCATTTACATTAAGTGGATTAATATCTCCCTCAGTATATATTTGTGGTAATTCATTAAAAGAATTTGCAATAGAAGTATGTGGTATATTATCTTGTCTTATTCCATTAGAAATATTTAAAAACTTATCAGTTGTATTTTGTCCATCATTATTATTCATCATTCCAGCATTGCTGTCAAACGTCGTATCAACCCCATTAACGTTTTCTTGTTCTTTCATATCCGATAACGGTTTTCTTACTTCTTGCACTTTTCTCTTAGGTGTAGGCAAATCTTTAGAAAGAGCCCTTTTGGCAAATTCAGTATTCTCAACCATATAACCAATAAAAGCCATTATAGACATAACGGCAAAAACAGTAATCCAAAATCCAGCAGATGAAAATATCTCCATAAGGCCCCTCCTTAAATATTCTTTATGTCTATTCTTTTATTCTTCTAAATAATTAGCGCCTTTAAAAGGCTCTTCTCTTAAAAGATCATTATAATTTTGTTGTCTTAAAACCTCATAAATCATTATAGCGGCACAATTAGACAAATTAAGTGCCCTAACTTTATCAGTCATTGGTATTCTAAGACATTTATCCAAATGATCTTTTAAAATTTCTTTTGGTATACCACTACTTTCTCTACCAAAAATCAAATATATATTACATTCTTTATTACTATAATCAAAAGAAGTATGAGGTTTTTTACCATATCTAGTTAAAAAGTAATAATCACCTTTATTTTTACTTACAAAATCATTCCAGTCATCATAAATAATATAATCACAGTTATCTATATAATTAGCGCCACTTCTCTTAATACTTTTCTCATCTAAACTAAAACCTAAAGGCTTAATTAAATGTAAACGTGTATTAGTGGCGGCACAAGTTCTCATAATATTACCAGTATTTTGTGGAATTTCTGGTGCATATAAAACAATATTATTCACCATCTATCACTCCATATTTCTTAAGTAATTTCTCAGTTTGTTTAATACCAAGTACATTAACACCCACAATTACTTCATCAAGTGTACCATCTTTAAATATATATAAACTCGCAGATGTATTATTTATTTTACTAGAAACTTCCGAATCTTTAGCAAATGACTTTAAAGTCTCAACAAAACTATCAGATGAAACATCTAAATTTACATAAAGTATTTGCTCCGTTAAATTATATTTATTAATCAATTTTTTAAAATCTTTTTCAAACAATTTTACATCAGTTGCCTCACCAGATGATGCATATATAACAGCATTAAGATTTTCAGATAAACAATTAGTGATCTCATCTTCACTTATTTGGCTTACTACACTAGTCATAATAGAGTTGTTATCAAAGTATTGCTGACCAGTAATATACCAGCTTCTTGCATAAAACACAGCCATCACCGTAATAACAATTACAATAAGTAAAATCACATAATTTTTAGTCTCTATTTTCTTTTTCATGTATAAGCCTCCACTCTAAAATCATTTTATCATATTTTTATGATTTTTAAAACAAAATTATGACGTCCAGCATTATAAATCAAGGCTACTATCAATATCTTCCAAAGTAACCGTTGGTAAAACAATATTCTCATCCTCTATAATTCTTTTAAACTTCAATTTAAAAGCCGCACACTCTTTTACTCTACTATCAGGATAAATTCTCTTACTATCCCTAATGGCAATATACACATCAAGTATTCCAACAATATTTCTATTTTCAAACAAAGCATTAGAAAAAGCCGCTTGTAGTACTGATAAAGAAACATCTGGATACATTGCTGCAAGTCCATAAACCCTTTTATATTCTGATGTCGCAGTAACAATAGAATCCATAAGTTCCCTAGTTAAATAACTATTTTGTAACATTTTTATACCAGTTTGTGCTTCTATTTTAGGAATAGTTCCAAGTAAAATTTGAATAGTCGCTTCATGTGAAGGCTCAAGTACTTCTATTCTATCAAAACGTCTTAAAAAGGCTCTATCCTTAATAATATAAGTCTCATACTCAATAGTTGTAGTAGCGCCAATAGCCTTAATATCACCTCTATCTAAAGCAGGTTTTAAAATATTAGCTAAGTCCATAGGACCATCCTGACTACCACCAATTAAAGTATGTACCTCATCTATAAATATAATCGTCTTAGGACATCTTTTAAGCTCATTTACTAACAGGTTAGTAACAGACTCCACTTTCCCATTAACTTCCATAGTTCCAAGCATAGAAGAAGAATTAATTTTTAAAATTTTATATCCCTTTAAAGCATTAGGAACATCTCCTTTTTGAATCTTATAAGCAATTCCCTCAACAATAGCCGTCTTACCAATACCAGCTTTACCAATTAAAAGAGCTGATTTATCAGGAGTAAGAAGCACCAACATAGTCTTTTTTATCTCCTCTTCTCTTTCAATCGCAGGATTAGTTATATAAGCCTTTGCAGTTAAATTTTCGCAATAATTACAAATAATTGGAAAAAAATTAGGATCAATATAATTAAAATCATCATTAGAATCCATCAAATATTCAACATCTTTCATTACTTTTCCTCCTTAATGTAACCATTTTTAATAAGTTTTTTTAATACACTACTATATTTTTCATTACCACTTATTCTATTATAAGTATTCTTCTCCACTCCATTAGTTATAAACACCGTAGTTGGTGTACCAGTAAATGGAAACTTTGCTTGTAATTCACTAGACTCTTTTTCAGATAATTTTGAAATATCTAAATATTTAATATCTACATGGTATTTTTCAATAATTTTATTCAAAGTTATTTTGTATGCAGTACATGCAGAACAAGTTTCAGAACCAATAAATAATACAAAATCATCCTTAGCCTCTAACTTATTATTAAGCTCATTATAACTTATCTCATCAAAAGTTGTTCTACCGCATCCTGATAAGCAAAATATCATAACCATTGTAGTAATAATTAATAACCCTTTCTTCACTATTATCACCCTATTAATAATTATATATTAAATACATAATCATGTCAAAAATCTTCAAGCATTTTTTTAACAATATATCAAAACATATTTTAAATTTAAATAAAAAAAACAAATGGCATCTAACCATTCATTTTATAAACAATAAGTTGATCTGGAATTAAATATATCTCCTTATTTTGTTCCACCAAAGTATTTGGATTAATTCCTAAATCATCTATAACTTTGTTCAAAGTATCATCATTCGCTGTTATATAAAATTTCGTATTCACACTAGGTACCATAATCTCCTCATCAGGATATATATAATCATTAACAGATAAACCATTTAATTTAAGTAATTGTTCAGCTGTAGTATTATATTTTTGCGCAATAGAATATAAATTATCACCTTTTTTAACAACATACTTCATAAACGTACTATCGTTTTTCACAGGTACCACCAATAACGCTCCAGGTACTAAAACCTGATTAGGAGCCATACCATTTATATTCATTAATTCTTGCACAGTAATCCCCAAAGCACTAGCAATACTATCTAAACTATCTCCAGCATTAACCTTATAAATCTTATACATATACTCACCCCTAGGTTATTATATGTATTTAATATAAGGTCGTGATTATTTTCTTGAACTAATAATTATTTCGAAAATAACGCCAAGACCACCTAATAATACAATTACACTAACTATAGAACCAACTACAGGTATAAGTTCTAATACTAAGATTATAAGTAATCCTATCGCACCATATAAAAGTGCATTAATTTCTTTTTTCTCACTACTGATTTTATTCCATACTTTATATCCAATTAAATATGCTCCAAATATAGTAGATAAATATAAAGCAAGACAATATATAACAGCCAATATAATACATAAAGGTATTCCAATCATTGTAAATAAAAGTACAATAGCAATAATTGGTATTAATATAAGTACTAAAGCTCCCTTACCCATTAACTTCAAAGCATCCATAACTTTCATGTTTTCATATTTAGTGTTAATTTTATTAAATACCTTAGGGAATAATAAACATATTACACCAAATACAATCATTAAACATAAAATAGACCAAGCTTTTGAATAAACAACATCAGCAAAAGTTTCTTCCTCATCACTATTTAAAATAGCTGCATTCTTCTTTACTTTGTTTATATTATCAGAAGAAGATTTAAAATTAGCATCTTTGTTATAAGATAACACACCATTTACAGTTGCATCTTTACTAACTTCTATCTCATCTGCAATAATAGTAATATTACCTTTAACATTAACTTCATCTAAAGTTACTTTACTAGCATAAACATTAACATTTCTGTCAAATTCACCATTAAGTACAACTTCATCTGAAGCAATAAAAACATCCCTATTAAACTTCGCATTATCTAAAGATTTAAAGGAAGTTGAAATACTGAAAACATCCTTTTCAACTACACCTGAAATAGTAGCACTATTTGAAGCATAAAAACCATAATCAACAGTTCCAGTTTGTTCAATGTTTTCTGCTATAAAAGCCCCAAAACCATTTACATCACCAGTAATATCAACGTCGCCCCCAGCAGCGGCTACACTAGAATTATAATTATCACTAATAGATACATTATCATCCGCAACTGCTGTGAAATGTTCAATTTCTTTTGCGTCTACATTAGAAGTTAGAAAAGCAAAACTAACTAAAAATAACGCCAATAACTTTTTCATTCATACATCATCTCCATTTACAGAATAACACAAAAAACCATATTTGTAAATATTTTAACAAAAAAAGTAAATAATAAAAATGGTGATTTATATGGCTATACTATGTTTAAAAATATTTTTCTTTAGAATAATAGATGTTTCTCTAGGTACATTTAGAACAATAGTAACCATTAAAGGTAAAAACTTACTAGCGGGTATCATTGGTTTTTTTGAAGTATTTGTTTGGTTTACCATCGTCGAAGAAGCCTTAACAGGCTCCAATAGTATTTGGGTAGCCTTATTCTATTCCCTTGGCTTTGCCACAGGAACAGTAATAGGAGGTTATGCTTCTAATTACTTTATAACAACACCTATTACCTTGCAAATAATTACTAATAATAATGACATGGCAAATTATTTAAGAGAAAAAGGTTTTGGAGTAACCGTCATAAATGCAAACGGAAAAGATGGTATCAAAAACATGTTAATATTAGAAACCGTTAATAAAAATTATAAAAAACTACTAAGCTTAATTAGAATTATAGATGAAAAAGCATTCATAGTAGTAGATGAAACAAAGTATGTACATAATGGTTTTTTTACTAGAAAATAAACATAAAACAATTTTTAAGTTATATATTTTTTATTAGAAGAATACACACTAAATTTAAATTAACATGCTTTAAAAAATTTGACAACAATACCAATAAAAGTTATAATGTTGTCGGTAAATAGGAGGTATATATGAAAAAATATAAACTTATAAAAACAGGATTAGGACTAGGTCTAGTAATGACAGTTAGTCTAACAGCATTCACAAGTTGTAATGCCGAAACATCTGAAAATACCATACCAGAAATAGTAAGTTATTTAGAGGCTGAAACAGATTTAACCAATGTAGACGAAAGCATGCAGCTAGGTCTAAATGATGAAACACTAGAAGAAATAGATGATGAATATCAACAAGCAATACAAAACAATTCAATATATGGCTGTAACAAAGCCTTAGAAAAATTATCATACATAACAATTAGAAGTATGGTCGCCGAAAGCATAAATCATTCGGTCGAAGACTTTGAATACTTTAATATAATAGGAAGTAGAGGCCAAAAACTTATAAGAGAAAATACAGCATATGGAGTAGAATATGAAATAAAAGCCGATAAAATTCATCCAGAAGATTATATATCAGGTTTAAAAGAAGAACACACAGTATTTGCTTTAGATGAAGAAGCCAATAAACTATGTCTAATTTATCGTGCAGCATCTAAAAATCAACTAGATAATAAAAAAGAGTATGATTATGAAGGAAAAACCATACCTAGTATAGAAGAATCA
>CAVHAY010000125.1:0-2713 GCA_963634115.1 Clostridia bacterium
GCATATTTCATATCCGCATCACCAATAATTCATATTATAATATAATTGTGTGTTTTTTAAAAGAAAAAAATAAAAATATCGTGAAAAAATAACAATATAATAATAATTTTAAATATTAAAACATTAGAAACAAAATTCTAATGTTTTTAAATAAACTATCTTTTCTTATCTTGAATATTATAAACAATTTTCAAAAGCAATTTCCTAGGCACAAATCTAGTTAGAAAAACAAGTAATTTCATTTTAAAATTTGGAATAATAATCAATTTCTCACTAAACATCTTTCTAACTGCATATGCCGCTACTACATCCTTATTAAGCCCTTTAATGTTAAAATTAACCTTTGCAATTTTATTAAACTCCGTATCAACAGGCCCAGGGCATAAAACACTAATAGAAACATTACTACCTTCACGTCTAAGTTCCTCATAAATTGCTAAAGATAAATTCAAAACATAACTTTTAGATGCATAATATGTCGCCATAAGAGGTCCAGGCATAAAAGCAGCAGAAGAAGCCACATTCAAAATATATCCCCTATCCTTTTTTTTGAAATCAGCTAAAAATAACTTAGTTAAAGTATGTAATCCTTTTATATTAAGATCTATCATATCAAGTTCTTTATCCAATTTCGTTTTAGAAAATTCATCACAAAGTCCAAATCCAGCATTATTAACTAAAATATCAATATTTTCGTTCTTAACTTTATTATAAAGCTCAGTACAATTAAAAGTACTAGAAATATCCATTGCTATATAAGATGCTCCATCACCAAGTTCTTTAGCTAATTTTTCAAGCTTAGTTTTTCTTCTTGCTACCAAAATAACCTCATAACCCTCAAAGACAAGCTCACGGGCAATAGCCTCACCAATACCACTTGAAGCTCCTGTAATTAATGCTTTCATTATATCACCCTCACTAATCACATTATATAATAGGCAATTATATTTGTAAATCATATTATAAATTTTTCTTTAAATTTTTAATTTCTTCACTTAATGCATTAACTACCTTTTGTAACATAACAATTGTATCTTCATCACTCATCTCCTTAAAATTTTTTCTCTCCTCTTGAACCTGTAAAAAATAAGCATTTGTACATAATACTTGTGCCACCAACATAAGCCAATTACCTAATGCATTTTGTTCATTTGCAGTATTACTATCAATAAGTAAATATCCAATAGCAACAGCACTTAAAGTAAAAACCTTAGGTGATATATTGGGAATAAAACTCATAACATAACCACCTATACAATTATATTAAATAAAACAAAAAAGTAGAATTTATGACGTTCCCTAAAAGGAATTCACATCATTTATCTACTTTTTTAAGGAATAAGTCCCCATCCTGTAACAACATATCTTCCGCCTTGCTTCTTAGCTAAATAATTAGGAGAATTAACAAGTTCCCCATCAACAACTAAACTTGTTGATTGGCCACCATCTAAGTTAGCAGCATTATATGCTCCATATCTTTCAAGAACAGTTATCACATCAGATAAAGTTGCGCCGTCAATATAAGTTTCCCCTTCAGTAACAAGAAACATCATAACACCATCCTGACGTTGAGCAATAATACATTTATTAGCAACACCATAAGGTGTACCACTTATCTTAGCCGACTTACCATTCACAATAAGAAATGGTCCAAATTCAAGCCCTTGTTCAATACCTGCAGCTACAGCCTCACTACCAGTAGAATTATTTACAAGTTTCAACTTACCATCTTTAGTAAGACCAATAATATCTCCTCTACTACCATCTTCACTTAAAGGCCATATAACCTTTCCATCATCAATAACATGACCAAGTGGTATGTCAGAACCATTATCTAATCCGTTAGCAAACCCGCCACCATTTATACACACAATACCACCATATCTATTACACATATCAGACACACGCTCTCCATGAGTACCTGCATTAAACTTTTTAGTACGTAATAATTTAACCTTTGTCGGATCATATATAGCCACCAAATAACCATTAGCGTTGCCAACCTTAACATTTAAAACTTTATATAAATCATTACCAGAATCACGAGTAAGTAATTCTTTTTCATATTCATCTTTATAAGAAGTCTTTTCAGAAGTATCAATAATAATATCATCTATATTAACATCTTCATCCACAGTTGTAATATAATTCTTAGACATAATATCTTTGATAGTTTTTTCACTATAAAATACCCTTGCCAAATACTGATGATTCATTGTCTGCATAGCAGTTGTAACATATAAATTTCTAACATAATCAAAAGGACCATACATCACAAAGAAACCTGCGAACGCACATAAATCTAACAAAATAAACAGTATCGTACTTTTCCAAACTTTTTTTTTCTTTTTACATTTTTTTTCTCTCTTACTCATACTATTACTCCAGTCTATAAGGATCTTCTATCGTTCCACTTCCAGTTTTCAAACTTTCACTACTAACACTTACACATGGAACTACACCACTAGTAAATTTTATTCCTCTATAAGAAGCAGAACCATCACTTCTAATAACATAAATATATGAAGATGTCTCAGATGTCCCTGTCATTGTAAAATACTCATTTGCCTCATTATCAAACATAACATCTCCAATAGCAGGTAATCCCACCGTAAGCTCTATAGGATTTAAAGATGTATTATAATCATCAGTATAGTAACCATTATAATAATTATTTTTTATAAGAGTATTATTATAAGACAAACTTTTAAGA
>CAVHAY010000126.1:0-3237 GCA_963634115.1 Clostridia bacterium
TAGTAAGCATTAAATCTTCATGCTGTATAGAAAGTTCTGGCATCTTTTCTTTATTTTTTATAATATTATATGACTTACCATTTATTTTTATCGTTACAGGTTTTTCATCTACAGTTACAGTTAAAGTATAAGTCTTTGTTACCCCATTAGAAGCAACAGTTATCTCAAACTTATTTTCTCCTACTTTTACCTCTTTTTCCCCAGCACCATTAATAGTGGCACTCTTATTAGTAGCTTCAGCATTTATCTTAATTTTTGAAACATCATCATTTAAAAGCAAAGTATAATCTGTTACTGACGAATCAAAAGCAGGATTTAAATCATAACCATCTACTGATAATGACTTAAGAGATACATCTACTGATGTTGCAACGGCATTTGTTACATTAACCGTCCTCGTACCAGATACATTATTATTAGTACCATCAGCAGAAGTAACATCACCACTTAATGAAACCGTTATATTACCTGTTCCAGTTGCTTTACAAGTAACCGATACTGTTTTAGAAACATTTTCAGCATTAGCCGAAGAATCAGCAGCCGAAGTACTACAACCAGATACAGGACCAGATGCACTTATCTTAACATTCCAAGCTGCCACCCCAGATAAATTAGCACTTGCCGTAAAAGACTTTCCAACCGTTACAGAAGAACTACTAACCGAAAGTGAAGCCCCAGCATTTGCAGTTACACTAAAGCCTAGAAAAATAATAAATGTAAATATTATATAATATAATTTTTTCATGATATCACCCTGTCTTAAGATATTTTATATGTTCCAATTAAATGTTGTCTAATTCTAAGTAAATCACTAGAATTTATTTTATTATCCCCATTAACATCAGCAGCCTTAAAACGATTACCTTCTAATGTTCTATTACCAATTAAGTATTGTCTAACCATTAATAAATCAGCAGAATTTATTACTCCATCATTATTTACATCTCCAACCTTATAATTACTTGTAGTATTAGTATTGGTATTAGTATTTGTATTAGTACTTGTATCAGTAGTATTATCAGTAGTAGTATTTGAAGTATTTGGGGCACCTACATATATTGGAATATAAAATATATATCTATTATTTTGATAACCCGTTACTGATGAATAAGAACTATATGTTGTTTCAGCTTCTGATGTTGGAGCAGCAATATTTTGCATGTATTGATGATTACCTAACTTAGGACCATATACATCCCATTTTTGTAAATAATTAGTTAATTGACCTTTTACATTATAAGTATCATTAATTCCTACATATTCTTTATAAATAAATTTAGTTCCTCCTGTTATAGATAAATATGGAGTAGTCCATCCCTCAGTTCTAGCCTTTTTTAAACCATTTTCTATTGTAGCAGCATTTGTTTTACCTGATGCCGCAATATTAAAATAGTTATATAAACCTTCATACCCTTGATATTTACCAGAAATTAAATCACTAGTTCCCTTACTTCCTTGTTCTTGTCTTAAACGTGAAGCAATCATATATGCACTTACATTATTATTTTTTGAAGCTTCTAATATAACTTTAGCGTAAGTCTTATCAGAACCAGGACAATTAGTATTTGCCATAAAAGTATTTTTAAGTATTTTCTCTACACCTTGTTCCGTTTGATAATCATGATAAAATAATGATTCAAACTGAAAAACATGTTTTTCATCTAAAAAATTATATGGATTCAAATAATATTGTACAGCTTTTTCAGTAGCCTGATACCATGTATTATCATATTTATCAGCTTTAAAAGAAGCATCAGCATTATTATATACTAAACTTTTACCTGCCGCCATTTCAACTGATAACATAGAACTCCATGAAACACTAATTTCTTTATATTTCGACCAGTCAAAAAATTCTGTTTGCGCTACAAAAATAGAATTTGGATATTTTTGATGTAACTGTTTTATTTTAGTTTGATATTCTGCCGGAAATTTAGATAATTCACTTTCATATGTTCCAACTGCCGCATCAGAATATACTGCTTTAACATTTGTAGTAATAGTAAATGATACCATAATTATTAAACTTAATACTATGTTTCTTAATTTCATATTACCCCTCCATATCTTATCAATATTATAGCACACCCTTAAAAACATTTAATTTAAATGTCTCATTATTAAAACAGAGTTTACATTACTATACAAAAAAACTAAGTAAAATTTTACCTAGTTATATTCATAATTAATTTAAATATTTATTCGTTTGTTGCTTAATTAAATCTAAATCATCAAAATAATTTATTCCAATTACACTTTTAACCTGTTGCATCTTTTCATAAGCCTTTCTTTCTGCTTTTGCACTACCTTCTTGTAAAATTTGATAAACACCAGGAATATCTTTTTCGTACTTTTTTCTTCTATTTCTTATAGGTTCAAGTTCTTCTTGTAAAATATTATTTAAAAATCTTTTTATTTTCACATCACCAAGTCCCCCACGTTCATAGTGAGCTTTTAATTCATCTAAATTTTGATAATCAGGTAAATACTTTTTAAAATGTTCATTCTTACAAAAAGCATCTAAATAAATAAATACCGGATTATTTTTAGTATCACCAGGATCATCTATTTTTAAATGATTAGGATCAGTAAACATCCCCATAACTTTTTTTTCTATAACTTCTGCTTCATCTGATAAATAAATACAATTACCCAATGACTTACTCATTTTAGCCTTACCATCAAGCCCCGGTAATCTAGAACAAATATCATTTTCTGGTATCAATTCTTTTGGCTCTACTAAAACTTCACCATATATCTTATTAAATGTTCTAACAATTTCTCTAGTTTGTTCTATCATTGGTAATTGATCACTACCAACCGGTACCACATTTGCATCAAATGCCGTTATATCAGCAGCCTGACTTACTGGATATGTTAAAAAGCCCGCTGGAATACTTTTATCAAATCCTCTAAGTTTTATTTCTTCTTTAATGGTCGGATTTCTTTGTAATCTTGATACCGTAACAAGATTTAAATAATAAAATGTTAACTCACATAATTCAGGAACTTGTGATTGAACAAAAATAGTTACCTTTGTCGGATCAATTCCACAAGCCAAATAATCTAAAGCAACTTCTATAATATTTTGTCTTATCTTCTCTAAATTATAAGCATTATCAGTTATTGCTTGTGAATCAGCAATTTCAATAAAAAATTCATCAAATTCACCCGCATTTTGAAGTTCAACTCTTCTTTTTAAAGAACCAACATAATGACCTAAATGTAATTTACCAG
>CAVHAY010000127.1:0-542 GCA_963634115.1 Clostridia bacterium
CTTCAGCATATATAGACCATTTAGAACATTGTTTTTTGTTGTTTATTGGAGAAAAATAATAAAAAGTATTATCTGCATATATTTCAAAATCTTCATTACAACCAAATGGTAATGCAGGAATATTTTCTATTTTAAAAGTTTTTACAACACTTTCATTATTAATATAACCCGTATACATTAGTTCGTTTTTATTTAGTATGCATACACCTTTTCCTACTTCTTTTAATTTTCCATTATAAGATTTAGGCATTTTTAATATTACTTCAGTTTGTAAAAAGTAATTATGATTACTTATAATCTTTTCTTTTTCTGATTTTATTTGAAGTTTATACCAATCATTGATGTCTGTTATATTATCTTCATTTTTATTAAAGGCATAATAATTATCCATAGTATATGTTGTGTTGCAATTATTACAATGAACTATATTTTTATCTGCATTTAAAGTAAATTCTTTTTTACAATGAGGGCATAGATATAAGATATTAGTTACACCTTTTAGTAAATTTTTTCCTTTATATTCAATTTTTTCTGTTTTATTC
>CAVHAY010000127.1:588-1035 GCA_963634115.1 Clostridia bacterium
TTGCATTGCAAGATTTAGTTTGTCTTTTATGTATTCAATACTATTGTTTTCTATTTCTTCTTTAGTTAATAAAATTTTAGATGATACATCTATTCTTCCTTTTCTTCTAACTTGCATCCATTTTGCACCAGTTAGATGAGCACCTTTAACATTTACTACTACAACAGGAACTTTTAACTTCTTTATTAATTTATCAGCACCTTCAGGCATAATTTCTAGTTCACCAGTTGCACTTAATCTACCTTCAGGCATCATCATTACTATTCCATTATTTTTAATAACACTTAGAATATTTTTAATAGTTTCTATATCTGGATTGAATAAGTTTTTTGGAATGCAACCTAAATTTTTTAGTAGCCAACAAAGTCCTTTATTATAAAAGTAATTACGAGCAGTTACTCCATTTAATCTATGTGGATATATGCACATAGCTGCATATACAAAATC
>CAVHAY010000127.1:1045-2359 GCA_963634115.1 Clostridia bacterium
GTGATGGGTGATTGCACAAAATCAAGTATGGGCCTTTTAATTTTCTAGCTTCATTATGAGTTATTCTAACATTATTTTTAATTTTAAATATTAAGAATACAAAAGGTGCTAAAAGGTGATATAAGAACCAATTTGGTTTTTCAACATTAAAGTCATCTCTAATACCTAATTTATTCTTTTTATTATTAGTAAATGCTTTTGATGCTATACTTCCTATAATAACTAATAATATTGTTAATCCTAATACTAAATAAAAATGATTTCCAATTGCTTCTAATAAAATGTTTCCAAGTAGTGAAGATAAGTATATTGATGGGAAAGTTCCTATTATACATATTAAAACATATCTTCTATAAGAAATTTTTTGACTAGATCCATAATAACAAATTACTCCATATGGTATAGCAGGTAAAAAGAATAATGTAAGAAGAGTTTTTGTTACTTTATTTTTATGTGTATTAAGCTTATTTATTTCTTGAAGTTTATTATTGTTTTTGAATAGTTGATTACTATTTACTTTAAATACATTAACAAGTAAATAAATAACTGTTGCTCCTGTTACTACTCCAGCAGTACAAATTAATCCACCAAGTATAGTCCCATATGCAATTCCTGAAGCTACTTGTAAAAATTCTGATGGAATAAATCCCATTGTAATCATTACTGTTTGTAAGATAATTAAAAATATCGCACCTTTTAATCCAAATGATGTTAAATACTCTTTAATATCTTCATTTTCAGCATTTTTTAAATGGGGAATAACTGATATTAATTCTTTACCTATGATGCATATGATTACAAGAAAAATAATTAAGGGTATTAAATAAAATAATTTCTTTTTATCAAACTTTTTCATTAGCATTCTCCTATAAAGCTAATAGCCTATCTATGTATCTTTCATTTTTATTTTCTAAATCCAATAATACAAATACATCTATACTATTAAATGGAACGTCAATATATATTCCATCCCCAATACTAGCACCCATTTTTAAATAAGCTTTTACTAGTGGTGGTAAATTTCTAAATACTTCTACTTCACTTAGGTTATTATTAATAGAAGTTATTTTTTGTGTAGAATCTTCTCTAGCAATAGCTTTTAGATCGTTATTTGTTAAATAATTATTAAACAAGTATGAAAATAGTGTTTCATATTTATTTACATCATTTCCATGGAAACTAGCAGTGCCAAATAAATAACGAATATTATTTTCTTTACAATATTCAAAGATTCCTTTTAAAAGTAATTTTATAACTAAACCATCACGATGTAGTTTATGAACTACTGCACGGGATACTTCAAGGATGTTATAT
>CAVHAY010000128.1:0-2058 GCA_963634115.1 Clostridia bacterium
GCATTTTACTATTAAAATAGGCAAAAACTATCGTATAACTGTATGTTATACGATAGTTTTTGGTTATGATTTATTACTACGTCCTAGCAACTCTACTATAATAATAGCAATTATTTAGAATATTGTAAATACTTTAATAAAATAAAGTTTTGTTAGTTTTATATTAGGCTATTAAGCCAAATAGCAAATAAGCCACTTGTGGCAATACCTAAGCCAACAATAAAAACTGAAAATCTATCATAGAGACTAAGCCTCTTTTGTTTACCACCTGTTTGTTTTTTAATGGTTTCATTGCTCATAGATTCTTGAGCTTTTATTTGTTCTAGTTCTCTTTTTTTGTTTAGTAAAGCTAATAATTCTCTTCTTATGCTGCTTATATCTCTATCTTGGTTTTTATTTTCTTCTGGCATGTTTATCTCTCCTTTTTGCTATGTTAATTTTATATACATATAGTAACATGTTTTTTTATTAAATTTTTATTTTTTTATATTATTTTTACACTACTATACATTACTATTTTATTTGTTTTCTTAAGTTATATATACTATATATATTTATTATAGCCATGATACCTACCATTATATCTACAAGATCCCATATGATACTAGGGCTTGCTAGACTACCAAAAAGGACACTTAAAGGAACTAGTGTTTTTAGGATTTTAGGATGTTTTTTTAGGATGAAGTAAGCACTACTGGAAGTATAGTAATAACCCGATAGTACTGTGGAAAAGGCAAATAAGAAAATACAACAAGGTAGAAGGATGCTTCCAAGATCACCGAAATGATAGGTAAAAGCATACTTTGTTATCTCGATACCATTAATATCTTTTATGGAAGTGTCAATATAAGGAGTCATAAGTAAAAGAAGGGCACTAGAAGTACAAACAACCATGGTAATGATATAAACACCTACTACTTGTATTAAAGCTCCTTTTTTAGGATCTTTTGTTTCGGAGGTTCCTAGGGCTAAAGCCCCTAAACCTAAACCAGATTCATTTGAAAAGATACCTCTTTGGATACCAACAATTACTGTGGGTATAAATGATGAAAAGAAAGATTTGAAATTGAAGGCACTTTGAAATATGGTTGTTAATACATTTGGTAAGTGATTTATATTAGTAATAATGACATAGATAGTCATGGATATATATATTAAACCTATTAAGGGAATTATTTTTGTTGTAAGATTAATTACTTTTTTTATACCTTTTTGTAATATTATGAATGATATTAAAAATAGAATTAGGCCTATTATTAGTTTATTTATATTTAATGATTTAATTATAGTACTGGCCTGTATAGGGATAAAGCCAATAAGATAAGCAATAATAACTATTAGGGAATATGTTATAGCAAGTTTATTTTTTCCTAGTCCATATTTTATATAATAAGAAGGACCGGTAATATCTTTTTTATATTTTATGGCAAGATAACTTTCGGCATAAGTTAAGACTCCAGTTATTAAAGCAATTATCCACATCCAAAAGATGGTTCCTGGACCTGCTAGTAAGATAGCGAGAGATACTCCAGCGATACTTCCTACTCCTATACGACCTGCGAGGGCTATGAATAAAGATTTTGCGGAATTATCTTCAGCAGGCCTATTTAATGCTTTTAGAATGCTGATGAATTTAAACTGGGAAAAAGATAGTCTTAGAGAAAAATAAAGTCCTGCGGTTATAATTAGAGCTATAGCAATAGCCCATGTTACTGATTTTATTAATATAAGCATATGTTATCACCTAGACAATTATATGTTTATAGTTCTTTGGGTTTTAATAGTTTATATTAATTATTTAAAAAAATATACCTAGTTTTTATACTAGGTTATTAGATATTTCTACAAATATTTCTATAGGTAAGGCTTCAGCTCTTACGGAAAGGTCATAGTTATATTTTGTTAAAACTTCTTCTACTTTTTCTAGATTATATCCTTTTAAATTATTTTTTAAGGTTTTTCTCTTTTGAGTAAAACTATCTTTAATTAATTTAAAAAATATATTTTCATCTTTTAAGAAAAGATTATTTTCTTTTCTAGTAAATTCTATGACAATAC
>CAVHAY010000129.1:0-3711 GCA_963634115.1 Clostridia bacterium
ATGTTTAAATAATTTACATATACTATTTTTTATTTTATCCATATCAATTAAAAAATAAATAGTAAGAGCAAAAACAATAAATACTTTAGATACAATATCAATAGAAATACCAATTATATCAATCATTCCATTTGATATATATTTAGTAATATTATCAATAAAATTTTCATATATAGAAGAAATTTCATCACTAATTGTACTAAACTCAATATTATATTTTAAACTAATTTCTTTAAAAAAAGAAATAATACCATCATATATATCACCTATCTGACTAAATAATATAGGAAAAGTTAAATAAATAATAAAACCAAATAAAAAAAGTATAAAACCTATAACAAGTGTAATAGCAATTCCCTTTGGAATACCTTTATTTTTTAATTTATTTACAATAGGACTTAGCGCATACGCTAAAGCAAAAGCAATAAAAAAAGGTAATAACATTTGCCATAGCAAACTTACTACCTTAATCCAAAATTCTCTAGTCATATATACCAAATAAATAATAAAAGTAAAAACTGATATATTAAGTAGTTTATAATTCATAAATTACCTGCTTTCTAAAGTAATAGTAACTGGTCCATCATTTTGAATAAAAACAAGCATGTCTTTTCCAAAAAAACCTTCTTCTGTATGGACATATGCTCTTAATTTTTCATTAAATAAATTATAAAGTATATGAGCATCAGAACCATTTAATGCCTTTTTATAACTAGGTCTATTCCCTTTATGGCAATCAGCATACAAAGTAAATTGTGAAATACTAAGTATACTACCTGAAATATCAAGAATAGATTTATTCATTATATGATTTTCATCATCAAAAATACGCATATTAATAATTTTATGAACCATATAATCAATATCACTTTCAGTATCTGTATCAGTAAAACCTACAAAAATAACTAACCCAAAATCAATACTATTAGTATGTCCATCAAATGATACAGCTGATTCTTTTGATCTTTGTAAAATAACTCGCATTATTTAATAAGCCTTTCTACCTTACTTACACCAGGAATCATTTTAATATCATTCATAAATTTAGAAAGTTCAGTTTTATTTTTAACTAAAACACTCATTTCTATACTATTACCATTACTATTTTTAGTAGTAATAACATTTAAAACACCAATATCATCATTAGTAGCCTTTGTAACTATATTCAAAAGCACATTTTTATCAAAATCAAAATAAATAATAATATTTGTTAAATACCTATCATCAGTTTCATTCCAAGATACATTAATTAATCGTTCATTAACATTAGATATATTAGGACACATTATTCTATGAACAGATACACCACTTCCTTTAGTAATATAACCTGTTATAGAATCTCCATAAACAGGATTACAACATGACGCAATATTTACCTTAATATCACTTGCGCCATCTACCGTAATAGCACTTTTTTTGTCAGTAACTTTTGCTCCAAGTTTTTCAGCCTTTGATAAGATTTTTTCTTCTTTTGATACCTCTTCTTTATATATAGCATCAAACACCATATCTACATTAATTTTGCCACTACCTAAATTAGAATATATTTCTATCTTAGAACCAAGTTTAATTTTACTTAAAATTTTATCTATATTATCATCAAATTCAGCATTAGTAATCTTACGTTTTTTTAATTCTTTACTTAAAATAATTTCGCCATTTTTAATATTTTCATCTTTATCTTGTTTATTAAAAAAATTCTTTATCTTATTACGGGCTTGAGTTGTTTTAACAATATTAAGCCACTCTCTATTTGGTCCACTAGAATTATTATTAGTAATAATTTTAACTACATCATCACTTTTAAGCTCATAATCAAGTGGTACCATAACAGAATTGACAACAGCACCTGTCATTGAATCTCCAACTTTTGTATGTACTTTATAAGCAAAGTCAATTGGTGTAGAACCACTAGGAAGTTCAATAACATCACCTAGAGGAGTAAAAACATAAATTGTTTTTTTTAAAATATCCTCTTGTAAAGCTTGCGCTAAATCATCACTATTAGCGTCTGTTCTTTTTAATTCCATTATTGATTTAAAGAACTGTAATTTCTGTTCCATATCACTTTGAATAGCGACTTTACCACTACCATGTTCCTTATAAGACCAGTGCGACGCAATACCATTTTCCGCCACTCTATCCATCTCATAAGTTCTTATTTGAATTTCATATAATTCACCATCTATTCCAAAAACAGTTGTATGTAAAGAACGATACATATTAGTTTTTGGCATAGCAATATAATCTTTAAATCTATTAGGTTTAGGTTTAAATTTAGAATGTATAATACCTAAAGCTTGATAACATTCCTCTTCAGTATCTACAAAAACTCTAAGAGCAAGTAAATCATATATTTCACTAAATTTTTTACCTTTTGCTAATTTTTTATAAATACTATAAATACTCTTAGAACGACCTTTAATCTCATGTTTGATATTATGTTTATTAAGTAATTCAGAGACACTTTCAATCATTTTTATAACACTTTTATCACGTTCTGCTTTACTTGCATTTAATTCCTCAGCAATTTCATAGTATTCACTCGGTTTTAAATAACGTAAAGAAAGTTCCTCAAGTTCTGTTTTAATTGAATTCATACCAAGTCTATGAGCAATTGGAGTTAAAATATCAAGTGTCTCTTTAGCAGTCTCTTTTTGCTTCTTTTCATCAAGTACAAATAAAGTACGCATATTATGTAATCTATCAGCAAGTTTTAAAATAATAACCCTAACATCTTCAGCAAGACCTACTAATATTTTTCTTTGGTTATTAATAACAACCTCACTATCACCATATAAATTAAGCCTATTTATTTTAGTAAAACCTTCTACTAAAGATAAAATATCTTCGCCAAATTCATCTTTAAAATTTTGTTTATCAACATCACACATACTAATAGTATCATGTAACAAAGCACCTGCGATAGTACTCGCATCAGCTTGTGTACCCGTTACAATATAAGCGACAGAAAGAGGATGAGTAATATAATCCTCACCCGTAAGTCTCTTTTGTCCAAAATGTTTATCAAAAGCATAATTGTAAGCCTTTTCAATTAATTCTAAATCTTTTGGATCAGTTATATAAGTTTTAACTTTTTTATTTAATATGTCAAAATTATCACATATTATATGTTTACTCACTAAAGTTCACCTCTTTTTAAGAATTAATACCTTTAATTTCTAGTTCATCAACTTCATCTTTAAACTCTACATGTTTTTTCTTATGTTTTTTCTTACCATTTTTTAAATCTTTTTTACTTATTTCAAGCCACATTTGACTTGCAACAAATAATGAAGAAAGAGTTCCTGTAATCAGTCCTGCAAGTAATGCAATATTAAATTCAAATATATCATTAGAACCAAGTAAAATAAGGGCTACAACTGGAATTAATGTTGTTATTGTTGTACTAATACTACGATTTAAAATTTCTCTCAAACTAGTATTAACAATCAAATCCATTTCTTCTTTAGTTTTAGTCTTTTTATCTTTTTCAACATTTTCTCTTATTCTATAAAAAGTAATAATAATATCATTTACAGAATATCCAATTATAGAAAGTATTGCCGCTACAAAAATTGTAGCAATCTCTAATCTAAAAGCCGAAAAGAATGCAAATGTAACAAGTACATTAAGTAGAACTGCACAAATACAGCTAATACCATAATTAAATTTAAATCTAAGTGAAATATATAATACAATAGCAAATGC
>CAVHAY010000130.1:0-1352 GCA_963634115.1 Clostridia bacterium
AATATGCTTTAGATATTAATGATTTAACTTTCAAATATGATGATGAATTTTTGTTTAAGAATTTATATATAAGTCTTTTAAAGGGTTCATTTTGTACGTTTTTATGTACAAATGGTAGTGGGAAGTCAACCCTCGCATCTATTATAAATGGTGATATTGATGTAGGTTATAAAGTAAAAGTTTTTGATAAATTACCGAGCGTTTCTAAAAAAGAAGTCTTTGTTATTAATACAAATTTTGATAAAATTTTTAATTGTTTTAGTATTGATGAGGTTATAGAGAAAGAGTTATTAAAATATAATGTATTATTGAAAGATGTGTCTGATAAAATATCTGTTTTTCTAGAGCTATTTGAAATTGATATAAAAGCTAATATAAATAATCTTTCTGAAGATAAAAAATTAGTTATTGTTTTTCTAATTTCTTTATTATGTAATGCTAGAATGGTGGTTATTGATAATGTTTTTGAGTATTTAAGTATACCCGATAGAGATAAGATGTTTATGATACTTAAGATTTTTAATGAAAAAGAATTACTTACGATATTAAATTTTACAACTAATATTGAGGATGCTTTATATACGAATGAACTTATTATATATAAAGACAATAAGATATTGATGAAGGGAAATACTAAGGAGGTTTTAAAGAATATAGATGTTTCTTTAGAAAATAAGATTGGTTTACCTTTTGTGGTTTCTTTATCTAATAAACTTATGTTTTATGGTCTTATAGATCAAATTTATTATAATTCAGAGGATTTGGTGAATGCAATATGGAAGTAAAATTATGTAATGTTAAATATAGATATAAAAATTCTTCTAGGGATAATTTATCTTCTATAAATATGTCTATTAGTGGGCCTTCTATTACGGGAATTACGGGGAATTTTGGAAGTGGTAAGACTACTTTGATTAAAATTATTTCGAGGATTTTAAAACCAATTGCGGGTAAAGTTTGGGTACGTCCAAATGAAGTTGGTATGGTGTATCAGAACCCTTTGAATGTATTTAGTGAACATACTGTTTTTGGGGAAATAGGTAAATATAATAAAAGTAAGGACGCTAGACGGGTTAAGGCTGCTTTGAAAATGGTACGATTAAATGATAATTATTTATATAAAGATCCTTTTTGTCTTAGTGAGAGTGAACAAAAGCTTGTTTGTATTGCATCGGTGTTGATTATGAATCCTAAAATTATTGTGTTAGATGAGCCTTTTAGAGGACTTGATGTTGATAATAAAAAATATATGATTAAGTTATTAAAGATGATGAAGTATAGATATAATAAGATGATTTTGGTAGCGAGTGTTGATACTGATGTACTTGATATGCTTTGTGATAATATATATG
>CAVHAY010000130.1:1362-7000 GCA_963634115.1 Clostridia bacterium
ATATATATGTTATTAAAGATGGCCAAATTGTTGCTTGTGGGGACAATTATGATGTTTTATCTGATGATTATGTAATGAAAGAAAATGGGCTTAGATGTCCTAAAACGCTTGAATTTTTTAATTTGGTAAAGAAGATGAAAAATGTAAATTTAGAAAAAAGATGTAATATTGATGATTTAATAAAGGATATATATAGAAAAGCTAGATAAAATTTGACAGTTATTTTATTTTGGTTATACTATAATATAGTGATATGAGAGGAGTAATACTATATGAGATATTTTATGACTTTTGCGTATGATGGCTCAAAATATAAAGGGTATCAAAAACAGCCTGATGTGAAGACTGTTCAAGATGAAATAGAAAAGGCACTTACTACTATTAATGGTGGTAAAAATGTAGATATTTATGCGGCTGGTAGAACTGATGCTGGGGTACACGCATTTAATCAAAAGGCCCATTTTGATTTAAATAAAAATATTACTGTGGATAAGATTAAAGATGGGGTTAATAGTATAATTCCTAATGATATATATATTAAAAATGTGGAAATTGTGGCGGATGATTTTCATGCTAGATATAATGCGAAGGCTAAGGAATATATTTATATGATTAATATGGGAGAATATAATCCAATTGATAAAGATTATATATATCAATATAATAAAAAACTTGATGTTGTTGAAATGCAAAGGGCTTTAAAATATTTAGAAGGAACACATAGTTTTAAAACTTTTACTAAGGCTGATGATGAACGTGAAGATTATACTAGAACTATTGTCCAAACTAATTTAATTAGGGATATGAAAAATGTTAATAAAATTACTATGTCTTTTTTGGGTACTGGTTTTATGAGATATCAAGTTAGAAATATGGTTGGAACTTTGCTGGAAATTGGTGAAGGTAAAAGGAAGAGTGAAGATATTATAGATCTTTTAAGGGCTGAGGATAGAACTGTAGCTGGTAAGACGGCTGCGCCTGAAGGATTATATTTAAAAGATGTCTTATATTAAGGTAATATATTAACAAGATAATGTAAATATACGTAAAAATATGAGTAATTTAATTTTAATTTGATAATGATTATTAATATTTTGTTTTCTATTATATTTATAGTTATATTTTTGTCTAAAAATCATTGTTTTTTACAATTTAGGGCTAAATAGTAAAAAAGCACTTATATTTTTGTTGACAATAAGTGTCATTTCTAGTATTATTAATACTGGTACATTTATTTATCCCACATGAACAGGTTCTGGGAAAACTTGTTAATGTTATGGAGAAAGGAAATTGTTATGAAAACATACATGCAAAGGAAAGAAGATGTAGTTAGAGACTGGTATGTTATTGACGCTGAGGGTCAGACTTTAGGTCGTCTTGCTACTAAAGTTGCTTCTGTATTAAGAGGTAAACATAAACCTACTTATACTCCTCATATTGATGGTGGAGATTATGTTATTGTTGTTAACGCTAGTAAGGTTAATTTAACTGGTAATAAGTTAAATGATAAAATTTATTATAATCATAGTAGATATACTGGTGGTCTTAGAGAAAGGACTGCTAAAGTGATGATTGAAAACTATCCTGTTGAAATGATTGAAAGAGCTGTAAAGGGTATGTTACCAAAAGGTAGACTTGGAAGACAAATGTATAAAAAATTATTTGTATATGCTGAAAGTGAGCATCCACATAGTGCACAAAAGCCTGTGGAACTTAAGGTTGATTAGGAGGGTTTAAATGGCAAATAAAAAGGAATTTACTGGAACTGGTAGAAGAAAAGCTTCTGTAGCTAGAGTTAAATTAATCACTCCTGGGACTGGTTCTATTACTATTAATGGTAGAGATGTTAGAGACTTCATGCCATATGAAACTAATATTATGGATTTAATGCAACCACTTGTTGCTACAAATAATGAAAAAACATTTGATATTGTTGTTAAAGTTAACGGAGGAGGCTTTACTGGTCAAACTGGTGCTATCAGATTAGGTATTACTAGAGCACTACTTGAATATGATAAAGCTAACGAAGAAAACGAAGACAGTTATAGAAAGATTTTAAAGAGAGCAGGATTTGTTACTAGAGATGCTAGAGTTAAGGAAAGAAAGAAGCCTGGACTTAAAGGAGCAAGAAGAGCACCTCAATTCTCAAAGAGATAATAAATTTTATAGAAAGAACACGGAACTTGGTTTTGTGTTTTTTTGTGTTTGTGTCAAAAATGATGTAAAGTAGGGATTTTTCTGCTTTTTTGTGTTGATTAAAATAAAATATTAGAATATTATTAGAGTAGGGAAGGGTCTTGAAAAAAAGTTCATGGGGCTGAGCTTATAAGCGTCTATTCAATATAAAAGATATTTATTTCAAGATTTCCTTAATGATGGAGGCTTAGCCTTCATTTTTTTGTCATAATTTGTTTATTAATGTATAATATAGTTGGTGATTTAAATGCTTAAAATTAGTGATGAATGGAAAGATTATGAATGTATAGATGCTGGTGGTGGTGAAAAGTTAGAACGTTGGGGTAATATTGTATTAAGACGTCCTGATCCACAGGCTATGTGGGATATTTCTAAAGATGATGTTTGGAAAAGGGTTGATGCCTTTTATCATAGATCTAATAATGGTGGTGGATACTGGGAATATAAGAATAAACTTCCCGAGAAATGGTATGTTTCTTATAAACATTTAAAGTTTAAAGTTACTCCAACTGGATTTAAACATACTGGCTTATTTCCAGAACAAGCTACTAATTGGGATTTTATGATGAATAAAATTAAAAACAGTGGTAGAAAGATTAAAGTGTTAAATTTATTTGCGTATACTGGAGGAGCAACTATGGCATGTGCGAGTGTGGGAGCTGATGTTGTTCAGGTTGATGCTTCAAAAGGGATGACTTTATGGGCTAAAGAAAATATGAAATTGTGCAAGCTTGAAGATAAATATATTAGATTTATTGTGGATGACTGTTTGAAATTTGTTCAAAAAGAATTTAGACGTGGTAATAAGTATGATGCTATTGTAATGGATCCTCCTAGTTATGGTAGAGGGCCTAATAAAGAGGTTTGGAAGTTTGAGAAGAATATTGCTATTTTGTTAGATGAGTGTATTAAAATTCTTAGTGATGAACCATTATTTGTTTTAATTAATTCTTATACAACTGGTGTATCTAATATTGTTTTAGGTAATATGCTTAAGTCTTCTAATTTACCTAAGGGTAAGATTGAAACTGGTGAGGTAGGGCTTCATATAACTAAGAATAATATGATTTTGCCTTGCGGAATATATGGAAGATGGGAATGTAATGATTGATATTATTTATGAAGATAATCATTTGTTAGTGGTGAATAAACCTATTAATGTTCCTGTTCAAAGTGATATAAGTGGGGATGAAGATTTACTTACTAGTCTTAAAAAATATCTTAAGGAAAAGTATAATAAGCCCGGTAATGTTTATTTAGGTCTTGTACATAGATTAGATAGACCTGTTGGAGGACTTATGGTTTTGGCGAAAACAAGTAAGGCGGCTTCTAGGCTTTCTAAAGAGATACGTGATAAGAAGTTTAATAAGATATACTATGCAGTTGTACTTGGTGATATAAAGCAGACTGATATATTTGTTGATAAAATCTATAAAGATAAAGTAAAAAATATTTCTTATGTGTCAGATAAAGGGTTAGATTCTAAATTATCATATGAAAAAATAGGTTTTGAAAGTAATTTGTCTTTAGTACGTATTAAATTAGATACTGGGCGTTCACATCAAATAAGGGTACAGTTTTCTTCTAGGGGTTTTCCTTTATATGGAGATCAAAAGTATAATAAAAATGCTATTAAGGCTCCTATTGCTTTATTTGCTGGTGAACTCGAGTTTATGCATCCAACTACAAAGGAAATTATGAGTTTTTCTTTACCTTTACCTGACAGATATCCTTTTAATTTATTTATCTAATTGTGAAAAAAATTATCATTTAATTAGTAGATGTGTTATAATTAAATAGAGCCACCCATACTCTCATGAGTATGGGTTTTTATATAGGAGGTTTATTTATGGCTAAATATGTTTTTGTTACTGGAGGGGTAGTTTCTGGACTTGGTAAGGGTATTACTGCTTCTTCTATTGCACTTTTACTTAAATCTAGAGGTTATAAGGTATTTATGCAAAAGTTTGATCCTTATATTAATGTAGACCCTGGGACTATGAGTCCTTATCAACATGGGGAGGTTTATGTTACTGCGGATGGTTCAGAAACTGATCTTGATTTAGGTCATTATGAAAGGTTTATTGATGAGGAATTAAATTATACTTCTAATATTACTACGGGTAAAATTTATTCTTCTATTATTGAAAAAGAAAGACGAGGAGATTATTTAGGCGCTACTGTACAAATTGTTCCGCATATTACTAATGAAATTAAAAATAAAGTTTATGAGGCTGCCCATACTAGTGAGGCTGATGTAGTAATTACGGAGATAGGTGGTACGATTGGGGATATTGAATCACAGGCTTTTATTGAGGCATTGAGACAGATTCAAAATGAATATGGAAGTGAACATACATGTTTTGTTCATACAACTTTAGTGCCATTTTTATATGGTTCTGATGAACTTAAGACTAAGCCAACACAGCATTCGGTTATTGAACTTAGAGGACTTGGTATTCAGCCTAATATTATTGTTACGAGATCGCCAATTGTATTGGATGATCATTTAAAGAGTAAGATAGCTTTATATTGTAGTATTCCAAAAGAAAATATTATTGATAGTATTGATGTTAAGAATATTTATCAAATTCCTATTAATTATTTGGATCAAAAAATTGATGAAATTATTTTGAAACAATTTAATATGCCTATTAAAAAAATTAATATTAAGTATTGGAAAGATCTAATTAATACTGTGGATAATTTAAATAATGAAATTGAAATTGCTCTTGTGGGAAAATATGTGGAATTACATGATGCTTATTTATCAGTTATGGAAAGTCTTAAACATGCTGGATATAAATATAAAACAAAAGTTAATATTAAATGGGTAGATTCTGAAAGTCTTACTAAAGAAAATTTAAAGGATGTATTTAAAAATATTAAAGGAATTATTGTTCCTGGAGGCTTTGGTGAGCGTGGTATTGAAGGTATGATTTTGGCTATAGAATACGCTAGATGTAATGATATTCCTTTTTTAGGAATTTGTTTAGGAATGCAGTTATCTGTAATTGAGTTTGCTAGAAATGTTTGTGGCATAAAAAACGCTAATTCAACAGAGTTTGACGCTCTTTGTTCTGAACCAATTATTGATTTAATGAGTGATCAAAAGAATATTATTAATATGGGAGGTACTTTGAGGCTTGGCAATTATGAATGTACTTTGAAAAAAGGTACTTTAGCGTATGATGACTATAAACAGGATGTTATACTAGAAAGACATAGACATAGATATGAATTTAATAATAAATATAAAGAGATTTTAGAAAAAAATGGGCTTGTTTTCTCTGGAGTGAATAAAGCAAGTGATTTGGTTGAAATTGTGGAAAATCCTAATTTAAAACATTTTGTTGCATGTCAATTTCATCCAGAGTTTAAAAGCAGACCTAATAGATGTCATCCTTTGTTTGATTCATTTATTAGATCATCTGTTAAGTAG
>CAVHAY010000131.1:0-3822 GCA_963634115.1 Clostridia bacterium
AAAACTTCCTCATTAGTAATATACAATTTTTATTTGCCTTTTACTTCTTTTTTTTTACAAAATATAAAAAAAGAACGTTAAAAACGTCCTCTTAATTAAAACAGTCATTATCACTAAATGTCTTACAAGTTAAATTAATTTCCCCAATAGTGTTCACACAGTTTCCTTTAGTAACACCTATACTTTCAGTACCACTGCCATCAAACATTGAAGTAATTCCTTTAGCTGTTTTACTAGCAAGTTCAGTATTCCAGTTAGGTCCTACAAATATCCTAGTAAGTGAAGTAGTACCCTCAAACATACTAGACATATTATTTACTTTTCTAGTATCAAATTGACATAAATTAAGTCTAGAAATTGTTTTCATACCTTTAAACATAGAATTCATCATAATTACATTAGATGTATCAATGTTACCAAATTTTATATTAGATAAACTAGTTGCATTCATAAACATACTGCGCATATTAATACCTTCATTCTCACTAAAATTGGTAGCCATAACAAAATTAGACAAATCTAAACTAGTCAAACTACTAAGATTAGCAAACATAAAACTATAATCCGTAACATTAGAAGTATCAAAACTAGATAAATCTAAAGAAACTAAACTAGTATCACCTTTAAACATACCACTCATATTTTTAGCAAAAATTGTTTTAAAATTATCATCAAAATTAATATATTTAACATTAATCATATTAAGAAACAAATTAGAAGAATTACTATTAGCGTATACTCCGCCACTACCACCAATATAAAGAGTATAAGCCAAAGATGATACTTCATTTACCATAACACTTTCGCCATTTAAAACAAGCCATGCCTTAACACTTTCATCATTATTATCAGATACATCAAAATAATTAATATCTTCCCCTGTATCATCATCTGTTCTTACTGGTATTGCATTATCTGGAACATCTAAACTGTTAGAAAAATAAATTTTAGAAATATAATCTTTATATTTATCACTATGAAAAGTTATTTCTTTAGTGCTACTAGTAGTATTAGAAAACTTTTTAAGTACAGGTAAAGATGAATACTCATATGTTGCATTAAAAGTATTTGTACTATCAGATATAGACGCTATCACAAACCTAGTACCTTTCATATTCTTAAAATCACTAAGTTCACTATCATCATCAAAATTTATATCTCCAGTAGCATTATATATCTTAGTATTTTCAACATCTTCTTGATAAACCTTATAAGTACATTCATAACCACTACTACATAAACTGTTGCCATATTTATCTTTAGGATAAATAATCTTAAGCGTATTATTACTTCTTTCAAAAGTAGGAGCATCAAAAGTTTTCGTTTTAACTTGTATTGTCTTTTTAGCTGATTTTCCTGCATTATTCATTGCAATAACCGTTATTTTATATTCAGTATCAGCCTTTAATTCTTTAAAAATATACATATTATTAGTAGTATATATTTTCTCTCCATCATTAATTATATATATATAACTCCAGTCTGAACTATCTTCTGAAGAAGAATTTACCGTAACTGTAATTGAATTAGATGTAGCACTACTACCTAGTTTAAAAGAAGGAATTTCATTATTAAATTCAAAGGCCTCACTAACAGTATTCGTGCTTTCATTCAAAGAAACATCTGTTATTCCACTTTTTATCCATAAATAATAAATACCAGTTAAATCACTAGAAGCAGACTGTGGTACATCAAATGATGCTGAAACTGCCCCATCACTAATATCAATATCCATATAACCCTCATAACTGTTAGCGAGTATATAGGGATTTGTTAGAGAATTATCAGAATTAACTACAAATTCAGCCGAAGACTTTAATGTAATAACTGGACGAATAGCGCAACTATCACTATAATTAGTACCGCTATCATCAAATAACTTCTTTTTAGTTATGTTTCCTTCACTATCTACAAAAACATTTTCTAAACTAGATGTTCTAGATGCCAACCAATAACATGCGGCCTCACCATTTTTTCTTTTACCAATTAGATTATCTCCTAAAATATCAATATCATTTTTATAATCAGCCGCAGCATCACAATTATCTATATCAGTACAATATTCGTTTTGTTGGCCATATCCAAAATGTCTGGTATCTGCTGTAAAAATACTGTTTTCATATTGCTTTGCAATAGTATTAAGATAACCAACAAAATTCATATATCCAGTCATTCCCGAAAAACTTACATCCTTACTAGATACATATACTGATATAAGATCAACACTATCATCATCATTTATCTTAATAACTTTCCATAAATTAAGTTCACTAGGAGTAAGTTCTACACTATCATCACTACCAGTATAAGCAACATCTGGCGTAAAAGAAGTAATCAAAGGATCCATTTTGATATAATCTCCTACCTTAAGTTCACTAACTTTTTTTGTAGTTTTTTCAAGAGTATCATTAAAATAATCTGGAGCCTGCTTTTTATCTTTACTCCAAGCATAATATATTCTTTGTTTATTTCCCTTAAGACCACTACCATCATCTGTTATCTTAACCGAAACCGTTTGCCCACTAGAAGTATTTTCCGTATCACCATTAGGATCAAAAGTAACCACTGGAGATTTATCATCATTAATCTTAAAAGTAATACTTGCTGAGCTATCTTTAAAATTATTACTATAAGATGTATCAGGTATAAAAATAATTTTAATATATGACTGCCCTTTAGTATCTTTAGGATAACTAGATGCAGTATATTTAATCAAATATGTGTTTTCATCTGCACTATCAGCATAAATAGATGTACTTTCATCTTCAAAATAAGCCTCAATTCCCTCATCAGTTACTAAAGACAAAGTACCTTTTACTAAATTATCTGAATTTACTTTTACCGAAAACTCACCACTTTTATTATAAGCAGTAGTAATCATATTATTAGTAACATTAATGGTTTTAATACTAGTAGAAGCTTGAGATATATTAAAACTACATGTATTATTTTTTACTTCATAATTACTGACTTTACCATCAGTAACACTTGTAAGTCTAGCTGTGGCTGTATAATTATTACCGGCATCAATTTGTCCTGCGACTGAAAAGTTTAAAACTTCACCCGTAACTTCTTCTGGTAATTTTTTATTTCCATTATCATCTAAAGTATAAAAACTAGCACTAGGTTTTTGAATACTACCATTATAAACAAAATCAGTATTTTTATCCCATTCTACACTAATAACCCGTTTATTTATAACAATGGCATTTTTTACACATTCTCCCTCATTTGTTATTGAATGGTTTTTATCAGCAGCATTTAAATAAGCTACTACAGAATAAGAACCCACATCAACTGGTAATCCATTTTTACTATTTTCACTAGTAAGTTTCTTACTACAAGTCTCATCACTATAATACTCATAATCAATTAAAGCATCTGAATCATCACTTAAAGAAGCCGTTTTAACTTTTCCATCATATATATACTCATTTTGTGTAATAGTAATTTTTTCAGGATCTTGCCTATTAATAGTAAACTTAACAACTGTACTCTTAGCCGCTTTATAGTATTCGTTAGCACTAGTTTCAGCATACATATAATAAACACCTGCTGATAAAGTAGTATTAGTTATTGTATTAGAATTCCATATTTGATAATTTTTAAAACTAGAATATGCACTATAATAATAAGTTATTTTCATATTTGTTAAATCAGCATCATCCGAAGAAACTACTGGTTTAGCTAAAGTTCCACCATATGAATAATCATTCATCGTAAGATCAAGTTTAAAAGTAGCCTTATATACCATAAAAGAAACAATGCTTGTTTGGACTGTCTTACCACCATCATTATATTTAGCATACATATAATATGTAT
>CAVHAY010000132.1:0-4348 GCA_963634115.1 Clostridia bacterium
GTTTTCTAATGCTTTGTATTCTTTTTACAATTTGTTTTATCTTCTTTTTTGTGTAAATATATAGTCAAGTAAACTACAAAAAAACTCTTAAATATAAGAGTTTCAAATTATAATTATTTGGTATATGCAGTAATTTCTTTAGAATATGCTTTTGATAAATCTGCTTGTGTAGAAGCGGTTATTGTTCTAGTTTCATTCACAGCCATTGGTTCTTCTCCAATATAACCAAGTAATGAGACAATAGTATTGCCATCTTTATTTTTAATATTAATATTTACCTGTTTAGTAGTAATTTCACTACCAGATATATTAGTAACATCAGTAGTTAAAGTATACATATTGTCATATTTAACAAGCACAAAATTTTTAAAAGATAATCCTTCAAAATTTTCATCTTTCACAATGCCTTCAGTTGTAATTGCGGTTGTTTTTTCTGAATCAGTGCCATTTTTTGTTTTATTTATGCTAGAAAATATAATTGACACAATAATCAAAGCAATTATTACTATAATTAAAATAATACATAATGGCTTATAATTTCTCACAAAACTAGTAATCTTTCTACTTAAATTTCTAAATGCGTTTCCTATACTTTTAAATATTTCATTCATAATAAAATCTCCTTGTTTATTCTATAATAGTATTATACACTTTAATGTTATTTTTTACAAGTATAAATATTTATTCTTCTAAAGCCGCAACTTCTATCTTCTTATCATTATGAATTAATGTTAGAGTTCCTTTATCTTGATAACCTAAATCTTCTTTATAAGTAATTTCAAAACTTATATTATAAGCTTCTTCATCTGTTTTATCACTATATGTAAAAGATACGCTATCGTTTTTTGCTACTGAAACATTATTTACAATCGGAAGTTTTTGTTTTCTTTTACCATATACATTTGATTCTACACTTTTATACATACTATTAGTTGCTTTTTTAGTAAAATCATCTCTAAAATTCTCATAAACAAATTGAACACCACCAACATCATTTTTGCTGACCTTATTATCAAGATTATAAAAATCTGCGACAAACATTTTAGTAATTAACTCAGCATAAACATCGTTATCAATTTCATCAGATTCTAAAGTACTTTTAAGTTCCTTAAATAATTTTTTATAGTATTTAGTTGCATCACTTCTTAAAGTATAATCATATCCTTTAATGGTATCTGAACTTTTAAGTTTTACTACCTTGTCTGCTTTATCTTGCATGAAAAATATGTAATAACATACTCCCCCTATTATAAGTAGAGGCAATATTATAAATATAAATATCTTTCTTTTACTGACTCTTCTAGTCTTTTTTTTAGCCATTATTTTTCTCCTTCTATTACTTTTTTAGTTTCTTTAGTTTTCTTTATTAAATCATGAACAATTATATCATTAGATACTGATACCTCGGCTTCAGCTCTTTTAGTATATTTTTCAATATAATCAGAACTAATAGTATTGTTTTCATCAAGCATTATTCCCTCACCTGCTTGGGCATCATAATACATCTTATCAGTTATCCAACTACCATTAGGGAAAACTACAAAATTTTCATCAGTAGACAAAACATCATGACCTAAAGCATAATCATTATATATGCCAAGCATATTACCAAGTGTTGGAAGTACATCATACATACCTGCGACTGAAGTAATATGTTTTTTTAAGGAACCATCTTTCGTCCAAATAATGAGTGGTACTTTCCTATTAAGTTCATAATCATATTTAGTAAATTCATGGTAATTAGGATCATCACTAGAATATTTAGAGTTAGTTTCTGGGTTATAATTATAATAATAATCATACTCAGATCTTTTAATTTTAGAATCATGATCACCATAAATAACTACTACTGTATTATCAAGGAGTCCTTTTTCATCAAGTTTATTCATAAATTCACCAATAGCTTCATCAGCATAATGGGCAGTTGTAAAGTAATTTCCTAAAGTAGTACCTTCTAAATAACTATTTGATACTTCTTCTTCTACTCCAGTATCTGGATTAACTTTAGTTGTTTTATATGTTAAATCTAGTGTGTTTTGTTCTTCAAGTCCAGTAAATGGTGTATGATTTGTAAGCATAAGAATTGTACCATACCAGTTATTTTCTTTATCATTTATTTTGCTTAATTTATTCACTGACTGTTCAAAGAATGATTTATCATTAAGACCAAGTCCAATGATGTCTTCATCTTTTATATCATAATCATTATAACAATAAAATTTTTCATATCCTAGTTGTTTATGCATAACTTCTCTATTCCAAAAACTACATTTATTCGCATGCATACTAAATGTATAGTAACCTTTAGATTTTATTAATTTTTGAATAGATATATACTCTCTATCCCAATAACTTACAAATACTGTTCCACTACTAGCGGGAAGTAAAGATGTACTAAGTGTAAATTCGCTATCACTACTAGTACCAACACTTTCTTGGGCATAAAAGTTTGAAAAGTACATACCCTCATCCGCTAAACGTTTCAAATTAGGAGCAATTTGTACTCCATTTATTTCAGTATCTAATAAGTAATTCATCATACTTTCAGCATGAATGACAAGTACATTTTTACCTTCTAAAATACCAGTGTATTCATTAGTTTTTTGTTCATTTGGATACTCGTTATAATACTCTCTTACTTCTTTAGCAGCGGCATCATAGCCAAATAAAGGGCTAATTTGAGGTTTTAAAGACGCTATTAAATCATTAGTTTGATAAACATATGGTCCGAATTTAATTACAACATACTCTCTATTCCACTGTTTATAAAGTCTGCTTATATCTGTACTAGTAACTGTTGATAAGAAAAAGCCTAAAACAATAAATGTAAGTAATAATGTCTTTAAAAAAGTTTTTCTACATGTTTTTTTACCTTTAACATTATCACAAAAACTAGTATATCTATATTTTTTATAAACAAAATATAGTATTATAGGCGCTAGAATGTAGCTAAAATCTTTAATCTCAATTATTGTGTCTAAAGCATCTGTAACACCAAATATTTGCAAAGAAGTCGCAAGTAATGAGAAAGAGACAAAAGATACATAATTTGAATAATAAGCCGAATTAATAACACATATTAAAGTAAAGACTATAGACCAAAACATATAATATTTAAATCTGTTTTTAGGTTTAAGTAAATATCCAAAAGCTCCTACAAAAAGAATAACGGATGCATCCGCAAGTACTGGGCTTATAGAAAAAATATTTTTTACTGTAAAAAATCTAAGTAAACTTCCTTCTATTAAAGATAAAATTACAAAGGACACAAACAAAACATTATGTTTAAAATAGTCTTTCACTTCATATAAAAAATTAACTATGAAAGTTTTAACTCTTTTAAGAGCATTAATAAATTTTTCTTTCATACTCCACCTCAATTTACACTACAACATTATAGCATTTTTTAGAAATTTGGTAAAGTTTTTGTGCCTACACCACTAAATAAAAAATGTAAAAATTTTTTTATTTATAATTAATTCACCTTTGGCCCATAAAAGCATATAATTTAAATGAATAACGAAAGGGGTTTTTTAAGTGAAAAAAGATAGGAATTGTGGAAATTATCCAATATATGGAATGATGCCTACCATGCCAATGACAGGAGTACAAATGCCAATGCCATTACCTATGGCATCTCCTACTTATACTACAAGCACAAACTATACATCATCTGATATAGCAAATATCAATAACAGATTAAATTCATTAGAACAAAGAGTTAACAATTTAGAAAGAATATATTCTAGTAGTTATAACACATCATCAAATTATAATGCATCAAATTATCAAATGATGTAAAAGGTCATATCTTCTAAAATAAAGTATTTATACTATTTATCTTAGTATTTAAAAACGACAAATTCTTTTTGTCGTTTTTATATTTTATAAATTGTATTATAGAAAGTCATAATTTTAAGATATTTATTTTATCTTATAGTATATGGATCTGTACTAGTTCCACTTCCACTTAATGCAATATCAGATGATAGATAGAGAACTGGGACCAAGCCGTCACTGCCGTTAGCGAGGATGCCGTAGAGGTCGCCGCGACTGCCCACATAGAACACGCCGTTAGCATACGAGTCAGAACACGGCGCGATAGTCCATGAGTCTGAACTTCCCACAGGTCCTGTATATATCCAATTTGTTGTTTTACATGTACTATAATTAGAATTAGTCAAACTTACAGTTCCACACGTTTCAGTATTTGTATTGGCTTTTACATAATCACTTGGATTCATTAAACCTACTTTACCTTTCCATTTATATGTTTGTTCTTGAGTGAGAGTATTAGAAAGGCTTGTTTCATTATATTTTGGTGCACCAACATTAAACATATGTGATA
>CAVHAY010000133.1:0-2461 GCA_963634115.1 Clostridia bacterium
ATTAGATATAACACCTATATCTGTAGATGCATCATATTTTTCTTCAAAATACTTCTCAGTATTCATAGATTTTTTCTTTGATAATGTATCACTTATTTTAACTTCATATGTACCATCAGACTGTTTTTCAAAAGAATACATGTCATATTTTAATTTATCCATATCTCTTTGAATTTGTGTCTCTGTTAATTTTTCATCAGTCTTAATATCAATAACAGTACCACCTTTAAAGTCTACACCTAAATTAAGTCCTGATTTAGCAAAAGATACACAACCAACAACACATATAATAGCAATTAATATCCAGAAGAATTTTCTAAGTTTGATAAAATCTAAATTTTTATAAAAATATTTAGTTCTCTTTTCTCCCTTACTAATATTAGGAATATCTTTTTTATTAACTCCAATAAATAAACCAGGTTTATCATCAAACTTGCCAGTTTCTACAAATTTTTTCATCAGCCATCTATTAAAGAATACCATAACCGCAAAGGTTACAAATATACTAATTATAAGCATAGTTGCAAATCCTTTAACACTACTTTGACCGAAAATAAATAATATAACAGCTGTAATAAGGGTTGTAATATTCGCATCTAATATTGTACCAAATGACTCTTTATTACCATTTTTTAAAGCATTTGGAACACTTCTACCCGCATACATTTCATCTTTAATTCTCGAAAAATTAATAACGTTAGAGTCCACAGCCATACCTACACCAATAATCATTGCCGCAATACCAGGTAAAGTAAGAGTTCCCCCTAATAACCAGAATATAAAGAATGTAAGGGCCGTATAAAGAATAATACAAATACTTGTCAAAAGTCCTAAAAATCTATAAACAATAATCAAGAACAAACAAATAAAGATTATACCTACTACTCCTGCTAAAGCTGTCTTTTCAAGTGAATTAGATCCAAATGAAGCATCTACACTTTTAGAAGAAACTTCAACTAACTTAGTTGGCATACTACCAGAATTTATTAAATCAACAAGGCTTTCTACTTCTTCCTGCTCAAAATCACCTTGTATAATAACATCACTACTAAATCCTTGACTAACTGTTGCTACTGAAATACATCTAGAATCATTAAGAGAACCACATTTTGATTCTTCTTTACTAAATGAATCAGTCATTCCGTTATAGTCAAGCCATATAACAATTCTATTATCATCCATTTGACTAACTTTTTTAGTTGCTTTATAAAAAGTATCTTTATCTTTTACACTAAGAGATACCACATAATTACCACTATCATCCTGTGATACTTTCGCACCACCACTTTTTAAAACATCACTTGTCATAAGTAATTTATCATCAGTGTCTCTAAAAGTTAAACTGGCAGTCTGACTAAGTACTTCTCTTGCTTCATCAGCATTATCAACACCTGCTAGTTGAACTCTTATTTTATCGCCCTCTATACTAATTTCAGGCTCTAAAACGCCTAAAACATCAATTCTTTTAACCAATGTTTTATATGTTGCAGTAACCATATCACTAGTTACTTTCTCACCATTAATACCTTCGATATCATATAAAACTTCAAAACCACCTTGCAAATCAAGACCTAACTTTACATTTTGTAAAGTTGGAATAAGCAAAGCAATTGAAGCTACTACTACCACAATAGATATTACTATACTTTCAATTAATTTTTTCATCATTTACTCCTCATCCTCAAAATAAACCTTTCTATTTCTTTTATTTAATTTACTTTTAAAATATGCATCGATAACATCATTATCCGAAGTAAATATATCACTAACCATTTCATTAAGTGATAAATTAATGCTACTTAACCATTTATTTTCTTTTAAATAATTCCAAATATCTTCAGAAGTTAAATAACCATATCCACTTCTTTTTAGCTCAGATTCCTTTGATTTTAAAGCAGGAAGTAATCTTTGGTATAACTGTTCTAAACTTTCAAATTCATCAATCATATTCTTGCCTCCTTAAAGGTCCATATACATTATATTATAAATTAATTTTTTTTTAAAGTACTACACAAAAAAAGAACAAAAAAATTTATATAAGACATACAAAAAAGTAATAGTACTTGATTATACTATTACTAGTTTATAAATATTCTTTTACTTCTGTAACTGCCTTTTCGCCAAATTTTTTTAAATCTTTAGCCAGTTTTATAATATCTTTATCAGCTTTATCAGTATAAGTAGATATCTTTTTTTCCATTTCAGTATTACCCATTAAATAACCTTCCATAAGCATACTTGCAATCGCAGAATCACTATTATCTTTAAAGACTTCTTTTTTTATACCCATTTTACTCATCATTTCTGCCATAAAACCTTTTTCTTTAGGATTAATCTTGTGTTTTTTTATTATTTTTTTACTTTCCTTTAAATATTTTTCATATTCTTTTAAATGGCTACTAACTAAAGATTTTATTTTATTATCTTTATCTTTTAAATCATTAAGTAAATCAGTTAATGC
>CAVHAY010000134.1:0-6493 GCA_963634115.1 Clostridia bacterium
CAAAGTATAATAGTATCACATATGTTTAATGTAGGAGTAGTAGATTGGGATGAAACAAGTATAACTAATACTATAACTCAAGAACAAACATATAAATGGGATGGTAAAGTCGGACTTATGAACGTAAGTGATTATGTAAAAGCCAGTACTAATTCAGCCTGTACAAGTGTAAAAGCTTATTATTATGGTGGCGATTTAAGTTGTTATCGTAATAGTGCAACACACAACTGGATATATACAGGACCTATGGGTAGTTATGGTTCTTGGACAATCGCACCGTTTTCTACCTCAAATGCTGACTATTCATTAGTTGCGGGAATGTACGGATACTTGGGTGGCGTCAGTACTCACGCCAGTTACGGCGTGGCCCCAGTTCTCTATCTGTCATCTGATATCTCTTTAAATGGAGAAGGAACACAGAACAGTCCATATACTATAGGGTAAAATAAGATTATAGGTAAAGCATTTTATAAACAGTACAATAATTCGTATGAGTTTTTGTATTGTTTTTTATTTATTAGCACTCTATCCTTGACAATGCTAATAAATAGTGGTATTATTTATTTTGTAAGTAGGAAAGGATGATTATATGGCAAAAAAACAATTTAAAGCAGAATCAAAAAGGTTAATGGAATTAATGATTAATTCTATATATACTAATAAGAATATATTTTTAAGAGAACTTATTTCAAATGCGAGTGATGCGATTGATAAATTGCACTATAAATCACTTACTGATACTAGTATAAAGGTTAATAAGGATGATTTTTATATTGGTGTGGCAATTGATAAAGAAAATAGAGTTTTAACTATATCTGATAATGGTATTGGTATGAATAAAGAGGAACTTGAAAATAATCTTGGTACTATTGCTAAAAGTGGTTCTTCTGTATTTAAAGAAGAAAATGAAAAAAAAGAAAATATTGATATTATTGGTCAGTTTGGTGTAGGTTTTTATTCAGCTTTTATGGTTGCTAGTAAAGTTAAAGTTGTTAGTAAGAAATATGGAGAAGATAAAGCTTATGAATGGGCTTCTGAAGGTGCCAGTGGATACACTATTAAGGAAACTGAAAAAGATTCATATGGTACGGATATTACTTTAATTATAAAAGAGGATACTGAAGAAGAAGATTATGGTACTTATTTAGAAACTTATACTATAGAAAATTTAATTAAAAAATATTCTGATTATATTACTTATCCAATAAAAATGAATGTTACTCGTAGTAAACTTAAAGAAGGTACTAAAGATGAGTATGAAGATGTAACTGAAGAAGAAGTTATTAATAGTTTGGTACCTCTTTGGAAACGTAATAAAAGTGAAATTAAAGAAGAAGATTATAATACTTTTTATAGTGATAAATTCTTTGATTATGATAAGCCACTTAAGGTTATACATTTTAATATGGAAGGTTTAATTAATTTTAATGCATTACTTTATATTCCATCAAAGGTTCCATATGATTTTTATAATAAAACATATGAAAAAGGTTTACAACTTTATTCAAATGGTGTTCTTATAATGGAAAAATGTGATTCTTTATTACCTGATTATTTAGGTTTTATTAAAGGTGTTGTTGATAGTCCTGATTTATCTTTAAATATTTCTAGGGAAATGCTTCAACATGATAGAGTGTTACAAAAAATGGCTAAAAGTATTGAAAATAAGGTACTTAAGGAACTTACTTCTTTACTTGCGGAACATAGAGAAGACTATGAAAAGTTTTATAATGAATTTGGTTTATCTTTAAAAGCTGGTGTTTGTGATGGTTATGGAATGAATAAAGATAAGTTACAAGATTTATTATTATTTTATTCATCAGAAGATATGAAATATATTACTTTAAAAGAATATGTTTCTAGAATGAAAGAGGGACAGGATACTATATATTATGCTTGTTCTGAGTCTGCTCCTAAATGTGATATGTTACCACAAACTGAAAGTATAAAAGCAAAAGGTTATGAAGTTCTTTATTTAACTGAATATGGTGATGAATTTGTGATGCAGACTCTTATGGAATATGATGGCAAACATTTTGCTAATGTTAGTGCTAGTGCAACAAATACTTTATCTGAAGAAGAACAGAAAGAATTAGACAAGGTTAATGAAGAAAATATAGATTTATTTAAAATTATGAAAGAAGCAATTCCGGATGTGAAAGAAATTAAATTTACTCGTAGTTTGAAAGAACATCCAGTATGTCTTGCTAGTGAGGGAATGGTTAGTTCTAATATGGAAAAGGTTATGAGTGCAATGCCTACAAATAATGAGGTAAAGGCTACTATGATTTTGGAAATAAATGAACAACATCCTATTGCTCATAAATTAAAAAAATTATATAAAAAGGAAAAAAATGATGAATTAAAAGAATATAGTAAGATATTATATGCTCAAGCTAGACTTATAGAAGGTTTACCTATTGATAATCCAACAGAACTTTCTAATTTAATATGTAAAGAATTATCATAATAATAGATTTAAGTAGAAATTAATTATTTTTGCTTAAGTCTTTTTTATATTAAATTGTTATTTGTACTGGTGTAGTTTAAAAAATTCCTTTATTGATATTTTGTTTTGTGTTATAATTTTTTTAGAATAGAGGGATACTTATGGAAAAGGAAAGATTAAATGAAATAATATCAATTATCAAAGAATGTCATTTAGTTTCAGATAAAAGTCCAGAAAATGTAAGACGAGTACTTGAAAAATTGGGGCCTACTTTTATTAAGTTAGGACAAATTATGTCTGATAGAGATGACATTATTCCACAGAAGTACGCTAATGAACTTAAGAATTTAAAGAGTAATGTAAGTCCTATGTCTTTTAATGAGGTTATGGATATTCTTGATAAAGAATATAATGGTAGTACTTTAGAGATATTTAAATTTATTGAGTTAGAACCTATTGGAAGTGCTTCTATTGCGCAGGTACATAAAGCTATGCTTAAAAATGGTAATTATGTGGTTATTAAAATTAAACGTTCACATATATATGAAATGATGAGTATGGATGTTAGTTTATTTAAAAAAGCTATTAATCTATTACATATTGATAAGTTATTTAATTCTCCTATGAATTTTTGTGATGTTTTAGATGAAATTTTTGATAGTGCTAAGGAAGAAATGGACTTTGTTATTGAAAGGGAACATATAATAAAATTTAAGGAATTAAATAAGGATATTAAGTATATAAAAGTTCCTAAAGTTTATTCTGATTTATCTACTTCTTCTTCTTTAGTTATGGAATATATTGAGGGAATAGGTATAGATAATGTTTCTAAAATAAAGGAAGATGGATATAATCCTAGTGAGGTTGCAAAAAAGTTAGCAGCAAATTATGTAAAACAAGCAATTGATGATGGCTTCTTTCATGCTGATCCACATTCTGATAATATTAGACTGCAAGATGGTCAGATAGTTTATTTAGATTTTGGAATGATGGGTAAATTATCTTCTTTAGATAGATCTTTACTTAGTGAGTGTATTATTGCAATTTTAAAAGATGATATTAGGGAAGTTTCCCGTATACTTTTAACTCTTGGATCAGCAAAATCAGAAGTAAATCATGTAGAACTTAATAATGATATTAGAACTATATTAGATAGAGTAAAAAGTGCAGATATTAGTGATATTGATATGAAGTTGTTTTTGAGTGATATGCTTAAAATGCTTTCTAAAAATAATATTAGTTTACCTAAAAATATAACTATGCTTATTAGAGGTATTCTGACAATAGAGGGAACTTTAAAAGCAATAGATCCTTCTATTAATTTAACTGAGATACTTAGTACACATGTTAATTCTGGAAATATTATAAATGGAAATAAGCTTAAAAAAATCATAAGTAAGGGTATGCTTAGTGCAGGAGATCTTGTATCTTTACCTAATGAGGTTTTAACTTTTATTCAAGGTGTGAATAGAGGAGAAGTTAAGTTTAATATTGAGATTAATGATTCTAAAAAACAATTATTTAGTATAGAAAATCTAGTATATTTACTTATTTTTACAATTCTTGATGTAGCTTATATTATTGGTACTAGTTTAATTGTTATTAATGATACAGAAAACTTGCCTTTTATATTTTATTTATATTTGATATTAGGAGGTTTATGTACTTTTTGGATAATTTATAAATTTTTAACAAGTAGATTTAGGAATTAAATTTACTTTTTTAGTACATAATAATTATGTGATAATTATGGAAAAAAAGGATATAGCAAGATTACTAGCTTCTAATAAATTAGATGAAGATAAGATCGATGAACTAGCTTCATTATTATTACTAGATCATATATCTTTGAATGTAGATAAAGATGAGGAAATGAGTACTAGTGTAGGAGATAAAATGGCTGACCGAATTTCTAATAGTTTGGGTAGTTGGAAGTTTATTATAATGGTTATTTTATTTTTGTTTTTATGGATTTTTCTTAATTTGTTTTTTATTAAGATAGATATTTATCCCTTTATTTTACTTAATTTAATTTTATCTTGTGTTGCTGCGGTGCAGGCACCAATTATTATGATGAGTCAAAATAGGGCTGCTAAAAAGGATAGTATTAGAAATCAAAATGATTATATAACTGATTTAAAGAGTGAAATTATTTTGGAAGATCTACATAATAAAATTGTTTTAATATTAAAAAATCAAGATTTGATTTTAACTATTTTGGATAATATAATTTCTTCTAAAGAAGAATAATGTTTATTATTAATATTATTTAAATGATAGTAATAAATATATATGTAATGGTAAAAGCAATAAGTATTGTTATGAAAAAGACGATGATTAGTTGTCTTTTTTCTATATATATTATGTAGTTTAAATAAAAAGATTTGGAATAATTATGATATAATGGTTATGTGGTTTGATTGGAGGTAAGTTATGAAACAGGAGAAAATTGGGCAATTTATAAGAGAGATTCGAAAGAAAAATAATTTATCTCAATCAGAGTTTGCGGATAGGCTTGGGGTTACTTTTCAGGCTGTTAGTAAATGGGAAAATGGTAAAAATTTACCAGACATGGTTATTTTGCAAAAAATAAGTAATGATTTTAATGTTAGTATTGAAGAAATTATTAATGGCGAATTTATGAATAAAAAGAAGGATAATAAATTTAAATATGTTTTGATTATTGCTTTGGTATTTTGCATACTTATGGTAATTATTTTAATTTTGATGTTTACTAATAGAAGTGATGATAATTTTAATTTTAATGAGATTAGTACGACTAATAATGAGTTTTCGATTTCAGGTTCGGTGGTTTATTCTGATAATAGAACATCACTGATAATTAGTGACGTATCTTATAATGGCAAAGAAGATAATACTGTTTATAGTAAGCTTTCTTGCGGAATTTATGAAGATGCAAGTGGTAAGAAAACGAAGATAAGTTCTTGTATAAGCGCTAATGACAAAACTTTAAAGGAATATTTAGAAAGTTTAAAAATTAAAATGGATCATTATTCAGCAAAGTGTACAATGTTTGTATCATCTAAAATGTATTTGGAAATTAAGGTTTCTGATAGTAATGATACAACTATTTCTTATAAAATACCTTTAGAAATTAGTCAGGATGACTGTAATAAATAGATTTCAACTTGTGGTTGAAATTTTTTTCAACCAATTCTTTATTTTATTTTTGTTAGTTTTGTGTTAAAATTTTTTTGAGGTGTTAGTAATGAATAAAAAATTTAAGAATTTAATTTTAATTATTGTTTTATGTATTGGAGTATTTTCACTTAATGGATGTACAAAGAGTGATGCTATAAAATTTAAGAATGAATATGAAGGTTTAAATGGGAAAACGAGCTCTTATGGAAGTAAATATAGAAAAGTATCTATAGATAAAGATAATCCATTTGTATATGCATCCGCAAATGAAATTATTAATATGATTAATAATGATGAAAGTTTTTATGTATATTTTGGAGATAAACAGTGTCCATGGTGTCGTAGCGCTATTGAGAAGGCAATAGAGGTTTCTAAAAAATATGATATAAAAACTATTTATTATGTTAATATATGGGATGATGAACATAATGAAATTTTAAGGGATAAGTATGAACTTGATGACAATAATAAACCTGTTATTGTGAATAAAGGTACTAGTGAATATAAAAAGTTACTTAAATATTTTGATGGTGTACTGGCAGATTATAATTTAACTGATGATGAGGGTAATGAAATATCTGTAGGTGAAAAGAGAATATTTGCTCCTAATTTTATTTATGTTAAGAAAGGTAAGACTATTAAATTAGTAGAAGGTACTTCTGATCTTCAAAAAGATTCAAATGAGAAACTTACTGATGAAATGCTTAAGGATGAAGAACAACAATTTAAGGCATTATTTAGTTTGAGTAACTCTTGCGGCAAAGAGTGTTAAAGATGTATTGTGAGAAATAATTATAAAGAAACGTTATAACTAATAGTTATAACGTTTCAGAGTGTAGACAAACCCCTAGATTTTTTCTAGAGGTTTTCTTATGAATAAAA
>CAVHAY010000135.1:0-4558 GCA_963634115.1 Clostridia bacterium
ATTATACAATACTTTAGAAAAAAAGAAAAGAGTATTGAACTTTGTCAACACTCTGAAAAAGATTTAATTTTGATATTAAATCTTTTTTAATATCCATTTTCTTATAATAACACTATCTTAACAAAGTTCATGTTTTTATTAGTAAGCACTTGCATTATAATAAAAAATATAGTATAATTGATTCGTTATTGAGTTATGTCTCCGTAGCTCAGCTGGATAGAGCAACGCCCTTCTAAGGCGTGGGTCATAGGTTCGAATCCTATCGGGGACGCCACTTAGATTATTATACCCTTGAAAATCAAGGGTTTTTTTATTAAAGTTAACCTAAACAAATCTTTCATATAGATTTAACTATATTAAAATCACTTAAAACACTACTATATACTTCCTTACCATCTACATTTATTATTACCGACTTAACATTATAATTATCATATACTGATAAACAAATAGTATAAATAACTTCTTCCAAAATCTCTTTAGTATTAATATCATCAAATAAATATGAATTAAAATTTAAACTTAAATTATCATCTTTTAAATCAGTAGATACTACTTCCGTACCATTATTAATAAAACTCATTAAATTTTCATTAGAATTAAAACCATTAGTAAGTTCATCAATAACTACTGTAATTTTTTCTCTATCATCATTTAAATATTTAGTAACCGGAACATAATAATTTTTATCATTACATTTATTTATATAATAGACTGTCACTTTATTTAATTTATCAGCACTAGTAAAATTATATTCCTTATTAATACCATAACTTCTATCTAAAGTACTAGGTAAATTTATTTTAGTCTTAGGAAGTTTATTTAATATCTCTCCTTCAACATATATAATCACTTTATTAACATCATCTATCGAAGTCAAAGTATATATTACCGCTTCCACCAGTTTTTCTTCAAGTGATATATCAACATCCAAAAAATCTAAAGAAAAATCAACCTTAATTAAACCATTTTCATATTTTAAACTTCGTACCACAGTATCTGGCGGTATAATAGCCTTAAAACCACTAGGCAGTTTAGAAGTATCTCCCCCAATTGTTAAAACACTAATAAGTTCTCTGGCCTTTGCTTCTATTTCATCATTAGTTAAAACAACACTAGTTAAAGATACATAACTATTTTTATCTAATAAAAAAATAGAATTATAATTCGCAGTATTATTAACATATTCAAGTTCACTATAAGTATTTAACTTATCATCATGTGACGGAAATAAATACAAAAGTAAAACCGAAAAAAGAACAACTGATGAAATTATAATTTTCTTGGTATATAAACTTTTGATCACAATATCACCCATTAAATAATATGAAAAAAAGATTAAAATATTAACCTTTTATAATGAAAGTTCCCCAAGCCTGAGCAACTCTACCACAGCACCAGCACGTCCTTTAACGTCAAGTTTCTGCATTGCATTTGATATATGATTACGTACTGTTTTCTCACTAATACCAAGTTCACTGGCAATTTCAAATGTAGATTTATTAGCAATTAAAAGTGCGAAAACTTCGTGTTCTCTTTTAGTAAGTATGCTTTTTCTCATCATTTCCCTCACTTCCTATGCAGAGTGGATTATACTTATTCATATTATTTTATGCACCTAAAACAAATGTGTGAAAAAAATTCCAAAATCATTTTTGGAATTTAACAGTAATATTTACCGTAGTATCAAACGAATCTTGAACAGTCTTCATAATTTCATTCGCAATTTTTTTATCATGCTTTTTACTATCAACAACTACAGTAACATCAGAATTTTCAACTTTTACAAAGGAGTCTACATTATGAATATTTTTAATATTTTCTTCAATTTGTTCTTCTGTACCTTTATTTTTATTAAGATTTTGCATCTTTGTTAAAGCTTCATTTTTTTCTTCTACAGTAGATTTAGAATTAGTAAGAATCGTTTTAAGTTCTGTCATTTCATCAAGCATCATCTCATCTGATTCTACTCTAAGAGCTACAAGTTCAGCACTTTCAGTATCTACATCAGTTTCTGCCGAAACTTTTTTTGTACTTTCAGTATTATTTTTATTATTAATATTTGAAGTAAGCAAAAGTTCATTAGGCATTGTAATATAATATACACTTAATACTAAAATCAAACTAAATAGAGTTAAAAACCATAAACTTCTTTTATTAATCATTATATCCCTCCTAGTAACAAACCTAATAAATTATATTAAAGTATAAAATAAAATATTACAAAAATTACTAAGAAATACATATACTTTTACTTTTTAAAACTCAAAAATGCGATTACATAAGAGTAAAATTTAATTAAATAAATTCCCATTATATTTTGCCTTTTGACACTCATTTTTATTATTAATATTTTCAATCACAAGAACCCTATCATCATAAAATATAGCGCACTTTTTTATATCACCATTCCATATATTTACTTTATTAACTTTCCCATCTTTATCAATAATAATCTTTCCACTACCTTTCACAATAGTACCAGAAAAATTAATTTTTTCATTTCCAAATTTAAAAATATTTTTATCATTATCGTATGAAAGTTCATATAAATAAGAAGTATTATCATCATAATTACAATTTCTAGAATTTTCAGTAACATCTTGTTCTGCGATAGAAATAAGTTCCTTTACATTTGTAATAAACATTTTTTGCCTAGAATTATTAAGTACACCCACAATCATAGGAACAGTTATTAGTCCAATTAATGCAATAATAACAATTACTGCGATAAGTTCAATTAACGTAAAACCTTTTTTCACACTATCACCCTTCACAGTATAACATAATTAAAAAAAAGATAAAAGCACAAATGTATTCATAAAAAACAATAATTTTATATTTTTATTTTCATTTGTCATAATTATCTTTAGTTTCCTTTTTTTATATTATTTTGCCCTAAATAAAAAAAGCAATAGTTCACCTATTACTTAATATAATTTTGCGCCCGCAGGAATACTATCATCAACCATTAATAGGTTAAGTCTTTCTTCTCCTTCTTCAGTATGTACTGCGCTTATAAGCATACCACATGAATCAATTCCCATCATTGCTCTAGGAGGTAGATTTGTAATTGCTATACAAGTCTTACCAATAAGCTCTTCAGGTTCATAATATACATGAATACCACTTAAAATTATACGATCATTACCAGTTCCATCATCAAGAGTAAACTGTAATAATTTTTTTGATTTTGGCACAGCCACACAGTCTTTAACTTTTACCGCTCTAAAATCAGATTTACTAAAAGTATCAAAATCTATAAAATCTTTAAATAAAGGTTCAATTTCTACTTTAGAAAAATCTATAATCTTAGGCATTGCTTTATCTTCTTTTATAATACTTTTTGTATCATTTAATGGTTTCATAGTTGGGAACAAAAGAACTTCTCTAATAGTATCTTGTTCTAAGAAGAACATAATCATTCTATCAATTCCATATCCTATACCACCCGCAGGAGGCATTCCATATTCTAGTGCCTCAACAAAGTCCATATCAATATCATTAGCTTCATCATTTCCAAGTTCTTTTTCTCCCATTTGGGCTTCAAATCTTTCTAATTGATCTATAGGATCATTAAGCTCAGTATATGCATTCGCAAGTTCCTTACCACCAACGAATAATTCAAATCTTTGAGTAAATCTTTCATCTTCTGGATCTTTTTTAGTAAGTGGTGAAATTTCTATTGGATGTCCATATAAGAAAGTAGGTTCTATCAAAGTTTCTTCTACATACTTTTCAAAAAATAAATTAACAATATGTCCAAAACTCTTTTGATGTTCTTCATAAATAATATTATGTTCATCCGCTAACGCTAAAACTTCATCTAAAGACATATTTTGTTTAAAATCAATACCAGTTTTTTCTTTAATCGCATCTACCATACTAATTCTTTTAAAAGGTTTTTCAAGACTAATAACATTGCCATACCAATTATAAACTTGTTTATGAGTAACTTCATCTGCAATTTTTCTAAACATTCTTTCAGTAAGATCCATCATCCCATTTAAATCAGAATATGCCAGATATGCCTCAAGTGAAGTAAATTCAGGATTATGTCTAGTATCCATACCTTCATTTCTAAATATCCTACCTATTTCATAAACAGCTTCCATACCACCTACAAGTAATCTTTTTAGTGGTAATTCAGTCGCAATTCTTAAATACATATCCAAATTTTGAGCATTATGATGAGTAATAAATGGTTTAGCGGCCGCCCCAGTAAGTAAAGTAGATAATATTGGTGTTTCAACTTCAGTAAAACCCTCACCATCCATAAAGTCTCTAATACATCTAATAATTTTAGGACGCATAAAGGCTACATTACGAGCTTCATCATTAATTATTAAATCAACATAACGTCTTCTAAATCTTTCTTCAACATCAGTAAGGCCATGGAATTTTTCTGGTAAAGGTCTTAAAGATTTAACTAAATGAGTATATTCAAGACATTTTAAAGTTACCTCACCAGTTCTAGTCTTCATAACCCTACCACGAACACCAACAATATCACCGATATCCGCAGATTTAAATAAAGTATAAGCCTCTTCTCCAATAT
>CAVHAY010000136.1:0-4623 GCA_963634115.1 Clostridia bacterium
TATGTATTTATACTAAAAAATAATACTAATATTGAAAGACTACCTATAAAAGCCCCTAAAATAATATTAAATATTTTTACATTTCTTTTTAAAATTATAGACGTTGTAAGTAATAACATAAAATCAAAAGCAAAATTTAAAAATAAAAGCATATCAATATATATAGTCATATCACTCACCATATAAAGTATAAAAAAAAAGACATAAAAATTATGTCGTTTTTATACATTATTTTAAATAAGATTTTAAAAATTGTCCAGTATAACTCTTATCACATGCCGCAACTACCTCTGGTGTTCCAGTACATACAATACTTCCGCCACCTTCACCACCATTAGGGCCTAAATCAATAATATAATCTGCGACTTTAATAACATCTAAATTATGTTCAATAACCAAAACAGTATCGCCATTATCAACTATTCTATTTAAAATAATAAGTAATTTTTTAATATCATGAACATGTAATCCCGTAGTAGGTTCATCTAAAATAAATAAACTTTTACCAGTAGGTTTTTTCTGTAATTCTTTAGCCAGTTTTACTCTTGCTGCTTCACCACCAGAAAGTGTAGGAGCAGATTGTCCAAGTTTAATATATCCTAGACCAACATCAGATAATACTTGTAATTTATTTTTTACTTTTGGAATATTTTCAAAAAATTTTAAAGCTTCATCTACTGTCATTTCTAAAACATCATAAATATTTTTATCTTTATATTTAATTTGTAATGTTTCTGTATTATATCTTGTACCATGACAAACTTCACAAGGAACATATACATCTGGTAGAAAATGCATCTCTATTTTTTTTACCCCATCGCCCCAGCAGGCTTCACATCTACCACCTTTAACATTAAATGAAAATCTACCCTTATCATATCCTCTCATTTTAGCCTCTTTAGTACTAGCAAATACATCTCTAATATCATCAAATACACCAGTATAAGTTGCCGGATTACTTCTAGGTGTTCTACCAATTGGAGTTTGTGAAATATCTATAACTTTATCAATGTTTTCTATACCCTTTATTTCCTTAAATTTACCTGGTTTTGCTTTAGAATTATAAATAGTACTTACTAATTTTTTATATAATATTTCATTTACTAAAGTACTTTTACCACTACCAGATACTCCAGTTACACACACAAACATTCCAAGGGGAAACTTAACATTAATATTTTTTAAATTATTTTCTTTGGCTCCTTTCACTTCAATAAATAATTTATTACCTCGTCTTCTTTTTTTAGGAACTTCAATTTTTAATGCTCCAGTTAAATATTTACCAGTTAAACTATTTTCATTTTTCATAACTTCTTCTGGTGTACCATATGCAATAATTTCACCGCCATGAATACCTGCTGCAGGGCCAATATCAACTAAAAAATCAGCCGCTAACATAGTATCTGTATCATGTTCCACTACTATTAAAGTATTACCTAAATCTCTCATTTCTTTCAAAGAATTTATAAGTTTTTCATTATCTTTTTGATGAAGCCCAATAGATGGTTCATCTAAAACATATAAAACTCCCGTTAATCTAGAACCAATTTGTGTAGCCAGTCTAATTCTTTGTGCTTCACCACCAGAAAGTGTTCCAGCTTCTCTAGCTAATGTTAAATATTCAAGACCTACATTAATAAGAAAATCAAGCCTATTATTAATTTCTTTAATAATTAATTCTGATATCTTATATTGTTCATCAGTTAATTTTAAATTTTTAAAAAACTTTTTAATATCTAAAATACTCATACAAGTAAGTTCATAAATATTAATATTATTAATTAATACTGACAAAATACTTTTTTGTAATCTTGCCCCATCACAATAATCACATTTAAGTTCTGTCATATATCTTTCAATCCACTCTCTAATCCAAGTACTTTTAGTTTCAACATATCTTCTTTCTAAATTAGTAATAATACCTTCATAAAAACCTTTAGTACTTCTCTTATTACCAGATTTAGAAGTATAATTAAAGGTAAGAATATCTTTTGTACCATATAAAATAATATCTAACTCATGCCTTGTAAGATCACTAATTTTTTTATCCATATCAATGCCATAATATTCACAGGCTGTTATTAAATTTGTAACAGTTATATTATTATCATCAGTATTATTTATTACCTTTATAGCACCTTCATTAATGCTTAAATTTTTATCTGGAATAATTAAATCTTCATCAATTTTATAAGTAATACCAAGGCCTTTACAATGAGGACAAGCCCCATATGGGGCATTAAAAGAAAACATTCTAGGTTCAAGTTCTGGAAGTGAAAAGTCACAGCGAGGACATGCATAAGTTTCACTCATTAAAATTTTATTTCCAGAAATAACATCAATTAAAACTTTACCATGACCGAGTTTAGTTGCTAGTTCAACAGCCTCATATAACCTACTTCTTATACCGTCTTTAATAATTAACCTATCTATAACTACATCAATACTATGTTTTTTATTTTTTTCCAAAACTATTTCTTCAGACAAATCATAATCTTTATCATCAATAACAACACGTACATAACCATCTTTTCGAAGATCATCAAGCAAATCTTTATGAGTACCCTTTGATAATGCTACTACAGGACCTAAAATTCTAATTTTAGTTCCTTCTTCTAGATTCAAAATATCATTAACCATTTCCTCAATACTTTGTGATGAAATAGGAATATGATGAATAGGACAATAAGGTATACCTATTCTAGCATATAAAAGTCTTAAATAATCATATATTTCAGTAACAGTTCCAACAGTACTTCTGGGATTTTTATGAGTTGTTTTTTGATCAATACTAATTGCCGGTGATAAACCCTCTATACTATCAACAAGAGGTTTATCAGAACCTCCTAAAAACTGTCTAGCATAAGCACTTAAACTTTCTACATATCTTCTTTGACCCTCTGCATATATAGTATCAAAAGCAAGACTACTTTTACCACTACCAGATACTCCAGTCATAACAATTAATTTATTTTTAGGTAAATCTATATTAATATTTTTTAAATTATTTTCTCTAGCCCCTCGAATAACTATTTTATCCATAAGCCCTCCTATTTTTTGAAATTTCATACGTATTACATAGTTATTATACCATAACTGGCAATTTTTATTTGGAAATTTTATTAAATTAAAAGAGGGAATTACCCTCTTATTTCATCTTACCTAGATACTTCATGTCTCACTTTTCTCATAACATTTTCAGCACTTGCCATAATAAAAGCATCATTTTTATCATTTAACATATCATTTTCTATTAATTCAGTAGCGGCATTTTGCTTTTGGAAGATAAGATTAGAAACATCTTCTTTTCTATTAAGTGTTTCCCTACCAATATCAAGAAGTAAATCATCATTAACTATTTTCATATCAGAAATAGATAATATAACACCATTATTTATAAGTTCCCATATCTTTTGTTTTTCAAGCCCAAGATGATTAGTACAAATAAACTTTTTACCAGAAAAAGCTTCAGTAAATAACAATACCTTAGAAGAACGTAAATTTTTATCTACTTTAGAGCATTCATTATAGTTAAAATTATTATCTAAATTTCTAGGCAAAATTTCTCCATCAAATGTAAAAAAAGTATATAGTGAAGCGACAAGTTTTTCTTTAGAATCTTTAAACACCACTGGTACAGTTTTATAACTACAAGTACCTACATCATACATAAGTCTTCCCATATTTTTTATTTGGGCTGCATAAACATCTCCAATTTTAAAATCAGGTTGTTTATTTTCATCATTCGTAAAAGCTATTCTTTTTTCCCACTCATTTATAATATTTTCAGTTTTTTTTACAATTCCTCCTAAAGTATTTTCTTTTATATATATTTCCAATTGTTCATATTCTTTTTCTATATTATTATACATATTATTTATCCTCCAATATAGCCTTTATTCTTCTTACGTTTGCAGATGAAGACTCTTCTTTTTTTATCTTAAAATGTCCTAAAATACCAGTATGTTCCACATGTGGCCCTCCGCATAATTCTTTTGATACATTACCAATACTATATACAGATACTTCATCAGGATATTTTTCAATAAACATACACTCTGCGCCTGATTTAATGGCTTCATCTTTACTCATAATCTTTTTAGTAACAACCAAATCTTCAGCAATCCATTTATTAACTAAATTCTCTACTTGTTCTTTTTCTAGTGGAGTAAGTTTATGATCACAAGAAAAATCAAAACGCATTCTTTCAGCAGTTATATTACTACCCTTTTGATGAACATCATTACCTAAAACTACTTTTAAAGCAGCATTAAGTAAATGAGTTGCAGTATGATATTTTGTTTCCATTTCTCCAGTAGAGGCAAGACCACCTTTAAATTTACCAGCCGAAGCAGTTCTAGATTTCTCTTGGTGTTCTTTAAATTTTTCTTTAAAACCCGCTATATCAACTTTTAAATTATGTTCTGCGGCTAGTTCATTGGTCAGTTCAATTGGAAAACCATAAGTATCATATAAGCTAAAAGCCAGCATTTTATCAATGATATCACCATTTAATTTATCAATAACTTTATTAAACTCTCTAAGTCCTTTTTCTAATGTTTTATTAAACTTATTTTTTTCATTTTTTAAAACCTCTAATATAACATCTTTATTATCTATAAG
>CAVHAY010000136.1:4633-8019 GCA_963634115.1 Clostridia bacterium
ATAAGTTCAGAATAATATTTTTTATATTTATTAATAATTATAATAGCAATTTCTTCTTCAAAATCACTATTAATATCGATATTAAGTTTTTTGGCATGTCTTATAGCTCTTCTAATAAGTCTTCTTAATATATAACCTTGATCTGTATTACTAGGTCTAATTCCTGCAGGATCTCCCGCAATAAAAACAGCAGTCCTAATATGGTCAGCAATAACTCTCATAGAATGTTCATTACCCTCATATGGTAAATTAGTAATTTCTTCTATCTTACTAATAACATCACGCCAAATACTAGATCTATAATTATCATTAACACCTTCTAAAACAGCCACTATCCTCTCAAGACCCATACCAGTATCAACATTTTTAGAAGGAAGTTCACTAAGTGTTCCATCACTATGTCTTTCATACTGCATAAATACATTATTCCATATTTCAACCCATCTTGTATCTTCTGGATCAAACACATCTGGAATTTCATCATCACTTCTAAAATAAAAAATTTCAGTATCCGTACCACAAGGTCCAACTTCACCAGCACTCCAAAAATTATCATCCGTTGTTCTAGCAATTCTATTTTCATTAATACCATGACTTTTCCAATATGAAATACTTTCAGTATCTTCTTTTAAAACATCATTACCAGCAAATACCGTAACCGCAAGTCTATTAGTAGGAATATGAAGAACATTAGTTAAAAAATCAAAACTATAATTAATACTTTCTTTTTTAAAATAATCACCTAAACTCCAGTTACCAAGCATTTCAAAAAAAGTATGATGTGTAGTATCTCCTACTTCATCCAAATCATTGGTTCTAATACATTTTTGATAATCACATAATCTTTTACCATAAGGATGTGGTTCACCCATTAAATAAGGTACTAGTGGCTGCATACCAGCAGTATTAAAAAGAACTGATGGATCATTTTCAGGTACAACTGGCGCACTAGGTATTTGTTTATGTCCCTTACTAACAAAATATTCAATATATAAATCTTTAATATTCATTATTACACCTCGTCTAACATCTTATATACATTATTTTTAAGTTCTAAAATATCTCCTTCATTAACAATTAAAAAATCATAGTTACTATAGTTATCAAGCGCATGTTCCGAAATATGAGCCTTTTGCGTTTTTGTAAGTCCATTTACATACTTTGGCCTTTTAACATATGTAATATAAAGATTATCAAATCTCTTTTTAGGAATATCAAGTTCATTAGGAAATCTAGCACCCGTTATTATTATAATATCAAAGTAATATTTGTAAACTAAAATATCCTCACAAATTCTATTAATAAAAAAATCTTTATTAATTTTTTCTCTTACTACATCAGTACCAAGTTGTTGAAGCAAATCCCGAGGTTTAGTCGCATCCGATCCATCCCAACCAGTTATTTTTTTAGCATATAACTTAATATAATCCGCAAAACCTAATTTCACAACCTTTAAACCTTTTTTCTCATAATAATCACTAATTATTGTACCCACAGTATCCTTACCACTTCTCGCAGTACCTGCGAGTAAAAAAATTTTAGAATTTTTCACATAATCACCCTTAACAATATATTAACATATTATTAATATTTTTAAAAGAGAATAACTTTAAGGTTATTCCCTTTTTTTAAGTTCAATATTAGTTTTTCCCAAAGTTTCATCTTCTCTTTCAATAAGTCCATATTTTTCATCATAAAATACAAAAATTGTTTTAAATACAGATATAAGAGGTGTTGATATAAGCATACCAAGTATTCCAAAGAAATAGCCAAATACCAGTAATCCAAGCATAATTGTTACAGGATGTAATTTAGTTGTCTTAGACATAATAAATGGTTGTAAGAAATTACCTTCCAAAAATTGAACTGTCGTAATTACTATAATTGTCAAAATACCAATAGTAGGACTTTGAGTAAATCCCACAATAACCGCTGGAGCACCACCAATATAAGGACCTAAATATGGAATAATATTAGTAAGCCCACAGAAAAAGCCAAATAATGCTGGAGCCTTAAGACCAATTGCCCAAAGACCAATAGATGATAAAATAAACACTACTGAACAATCAATTAAAGCACCTTGAACATATTTTCTAAGTGAATTATTAACATTATTTAATAAATCAATACTAGTAGTTCTAATATTTTTAGGAATAAATGTAATAAGTGAATTTTTAGAATCATAACTAATTAGGAAAAAGAAACCAATAATAAGACCAATAAATAATGTACTAAGTCCAGAAAAAATACTAGATATAATACTAAGTAATTGACTAGGAAGTTCACTGGTAATCCCAGAAGCAAAAGAATTAAATTGATCAAATATTTGAGATTTAATTTCCGCTACATCAATATTTTCAATATTATTTAAATGATTAAGCAAATTAGTAAGCCAAATTTTAAGAGAATCAAATACACTAGGGGCAATCTTTACAAACTCACCTATTTGATTAGCAAGTAATGGTATGAGTGCCGCCAGTACTATAAATACAACTAAAAATAAAATTAAATAAGTTATTATTGTACCAAGAGTTCGATTAATTTTTTTAGTTTGGAGCCATCTAACAAATGGACTAAATAACCAAGCAATAAGTATACCAATAAATAACGGTGTAACTATTTTTATAACAGTCCATATAAAATTAAGAATATTAGTTTCTTTAAAAAGCAATAAAACTAAATATACCCCAAGAGCAATAAGTAATACATAAGTAACACTAAGCACCTTAGAAGCAAGATCAGCAACATGATTAATCTTACCCTTATCTATTTCTATATCTTTATGTCTTCTAAACATTAAACTTGTAAAAGTTCACTTTCTTTTATCTTTAATAACTCATCAATTTTTTTGTTATATTTATTAATTAACTGCTGAATATCTTCAGTTAAACCTTTTTTGTCATCTTCAGTAATTTCATCATTTTTCTTAATATTGTTATTTGCATCTTGTCTAACATTTCTTAAATTAATTTTACAGTCTTCAGCAATTTGTTTAACTTCTTTAACATATTCTCTTCTAGTTTCTTCAGTTAAAGCCGGAATATTAATAATAATAGACTCTCCATTATTATTAGGAGTAAGCCCTATATTTGCCTCAAAAATTCCTTTTTCAATACTTGCTAAACAAGACTTATCAAAAGGTTTTATAAGTAATTGTCTAGCCTCTGGTACAGAAATACTTGCCAGTTGTCTAAGAGGTGTTAAAGTACCAAAATAAGAAGCCATAACCCCGTCTAATATATTAGGATTTGCCCTACCTGCTCTTATATTAGTAAATCTTTTTTCCATATTACTAATTGCAGTTTGCATTTTTTCTTCAGTTTCAGATAAAATATCGTTCATTCTTTCATTTCCTTTCATACTACACATTTATTATAATATATATC
>CAVHAY010000137.1:0-10925 GCA_963634115.1 Clostridia bacterium
CTTTCTCCTTCCAATATTAACGTATAACTGTATGTTATACGATAATAATTGAGGGTTAATCCGCAAAAATATTACGTTTTATGTAATAAAAAGAGTAGAGGTATACACACTTTACTATTAAAATAGGTAAAAAACTATCGTATAACATACAGTTATACGATAGTTTTTGGTTATGATTTATTACTACGTCCTAGCGACTCTACTATAATAATAGCAATTATTTAGGATATTGTAAAGGCTTAACATAGATTTACAGTTAATTTTTCATAAGATTTTATTATTATTTTTTAAATGACATAAAAAAGCTACACTAAAGTAGCTTTTATTTCAACAACGTTTTTTGCTTGTAGTCCCTTATCGGTACGAACTAGTTCAAATTCAACATATTGTCCTTCTACCAAAGTTTTATATCCTTCTGATAGAATTGCTGAATAGTGAACAAAAATATCTTCTTGGTCATTATATTCAATAAATCCAAATCCTTTTTCATTATTAAACCATTTGACTTTACCTCTCACAGGCACATCTCCCTTCCTATTCATATATTAAAACGAAAAATTGATTTAGTCGGCGCCGATGTGTTTATTTTAACACACTTATTGCTGTGGTGTTATTAATATGTCTTAATGCTCGATTTTCATGTTTAAATGATGATTTTGGTGGTAAATATTTTATTTTTTGAACGTTAAGACTATTATTTTTTACATTCATTCATAATTTTATTTTTGAAATAAAATAAGTGATATCATAAGACTGTCAGATAGAGAAGGTATGTATTATGAAAGAGTTAATAATAAATAATTCATTAAACATAGTTAGAAAGCAATATCCTTATTATGACGATGAAAAAATAGCGGTAATTAGATATGGTCTAGAAGGCATTTATCTTACTATAAGTAAAACCTTAGTAATTTTCTTAATTTCATATTTTCTTGGAATACTTAAGGAACTTATAATATTTACTCTTATTTATAATGTGATTAGGATGCCATCATTTGGAGTACATGCACCATCAAGTATTATATGTTTGGTTGCTTCTACAACTATATTTATTTTATCTACATATTTATGTATGACTATTTCATTTTCTATTTGGTTAAAGTTAATATTAGGTAGTATTGGAGTATTAATAATATTTAAGAATAGTCCTGCGGATACGGCAAAAAGGCCAATTATTAATAAAAAAAGAAGGCTATGCTTTAAAATAATATCTACTTTAATTGCTATTACATTTGTAATACTATCTATATCAATACACAATAATTTTATTTCAAATTGTCTTATATTTGGACTTATAATACAGTCTATGATGACATCGCGAATGACTTATAAATTATTTAATCAGACTTATGATAATTATAAGAATTATCAATATTAATAATGGTTTAAATTTTAATTTAAACATAGAGAAAATAGGAAGGGAGGCTAGATGTATGTTCGCAAAAATTATTGCTGCGGTGGGAGGATTTACTGCTAGTGTAGGAAGTCAAGCTTGTATGCTATTTTGGTTTGATGAACCTGAGGCACCAAAAAGCCTAATAAAATAATAATACATATAAAATATAAAAATGTAGACCAAAATCTACATTTTTATTATCATCCTTTGTGTTATATTGTCTTTAAAAATTTCACTTTCGTGTTCAATGTCATTATTTTCTTTAACTATCTTATCTACTAAAGCTAACCCATAGCCATGACCATTGCCTTTAGTAGTATAACCAATATTAGATAGGCTTTCTATATCAATAGTTCCTTTAAAATTATTAGTTACATCAATGTATAAAAGATTATCTATTATATATAATTCTATGGTGATATGGCGTTTCTTTAAATCTTTTACATTTTCTATTGCATTATCAAGGAATACTCCTAATATGGTACAAGTATCTCTTTTTAGATTATCACTTAAATCAATTAAAGAAGCTGTTTTAACATCTTTTGAAATGTCTAGTGTATACTTAATACCTAGTTCATCAATTTTAGAAAGTTTGGCATGAATTAATGCCCTTACTTCTCCTTCTGGAATTTTTATGATTTTATTCATAATTTTATTATTAGTTTTCTTTTTTGATTTTAATAATGATTCCACATATCTTATAACATTTTCATCATTAGTCATATTTTGAATAGTAAGTAACTGATTTTGATTTTCATGATTAGTAATTCTATATTTATTTATCATATCGCCATATTCTTGTAGACTAGATAAACTAATACGATATTTAATGTTCATTTGGTTATAGTTATTTTCGCTGTTGGCAAATTTAATAACCATATATACAAAGATTATTGTTAAAATTGTATTTGTTGTGAGAACAATAACCATTGGTAAGGCCATCCAACTTTCAATGGTTGATATTATAGCTATTGCGATCATCAATGTACTATAGAAAATAGCTTCTTTTCTGCTGCTGTAGTTACCTAAAGAATATATTGTATTATACATTTTTATAGGTATACCTGTTTTTAATATTAATAATGATATAGCTGCAGTATATAGGTTTAATATTGCTCCGCCATATGTAGATAATGATAATTTAATTAATTCTGATAATTCATATCCAAAGCCATAATGACCTAGAATGACATAAGTATATTCGGCAGCCAAAATAATTAATTGCGAAATAGCAACAATTACCATTGCTTTAATAATTTTCTTATCTAAAAAATGATAGGCAACAATAATTAAAAAAGCAAAAGTACAAATAAATTTTAGTGACTTTGGTAAGAAAAAATTAAATATAGTTTCAATAAAACTCATAAATAATATTAAACTACTAATATTTAATAATTTCCATCCACAAAATATATTACACATTTTATTCCAACAGTATATTGTACTTGCCAGTAAAAATAAACCACTGGCAAAGTATACAAACATATTAAGTGCTAAATTCATTTATAACATCTCCCAGTTAAATCTGGTAGATACTAAATCAATGACATCTCCATTATCCATGGTAATTAATCTTTGGGATTTATCAGCACTGATTACTCTATTTTTGTTAATACAGCATGCTCTATGTGTTTGAATAAAATCAGGTCCAGCCATGTCTAGAAATTCTTTTAAGCTAATATTAATTTTAATTTCAGAATAATCTGTTTTAATTAATATTTTTCTTTCTTCAGTATCTCTGATAGCATAAAGAATATTATCTGTAGATACGTTATTTGTAACTGTGCCTGTTTTAAATTTTAACATTTTCTTGCTATTTAAAACTTTAAAGGCATCTGATAGGCTATTAAATAGTTTGTTTTCACAGTCATTGAATTTGTTTATAAATGTTAGGAATAAAGTAACTTCTTCTAATACTTGATAGCCTAATTCTTGATGGCTTGTTAGAAATATAATTATACTATTCATATCATGTTTTCTAATTATTCTGGCTACATCAACACCTGATTTTGATGGCGCTTCTATATCTAAAATGTATATTTTAGATGGTAAACTAGATTTAACCACGCTAATGAATTTATCATTATAGTCATTAAATTCATGAACTTTATATTCCATATCATTATGCATCATATACTTTAGAATTACGTTATTAACTAAATCTCTATATTTTTTATCATCATCACATACAACAAAATTAATCATAATTAAACACTCCCTACTAAAATTATATAATCCTACTATTGGATAATATATCATAAATAGATACTTTTTTATTAATAGTTAACAATAAATTAATATTATTTAAAATATGAAAAAATCAGGCTTTTTTATAATAATGAAAGGTCTGATTTTATTTTGTTAAAATTTTGAATGTAATATTAGCGACTTTTGGCTTCTTCTTTTACGTCTTTTGCATATTCTTTTAGGCTGTCCCATACATTAGTTGCTTTTTCATAAACGCTGGCTCCTAGGTTAACGGCTTTATCATAAAGATTATGTTTTTCAATGTAGTCTGAACATTTTCCTTTTATTTCACCCCATTTTGTGCCTATTTCTTCTTTGTAATTTGGTTCTACGGTGTTTATTATTTCTGTAAAAGACATGCTTGCTGTTATCATATCAATTTTGTCATTATCTTCTAACTTATCAAAATCTTCTCCTATCATAAATTTATAAAGGACATCAAAGTTTTTTACAGCAGTTTGTACTTTTTCGGTCATTTCAGGAGTTTTCCTAATTTCATCAGAACTATTTTTTAATTCTTCAGTGGTTTCTTTAATGATTTCTAATGCCGTAAATGCCGCAGATGAATTGTCGTTTTTTTCTAATACGTTTTTTTCTGATTTAGTATTTTGGTTTGTTTCTTCTTTGACTGTATTAGATGAACAACTAGATAGGGCAAGGCCTATTCCGATAGAACCTGTTAAAGCTAAGAATGTTCTTCTATCATAGTTATCATTTTTTCTAGTTTCAAGCATATTTATACAGTTATCTAATAAATTTAGATTTGTAACAAATTTTTTTGACATATGTATATCACCTCTATTACTTACTATTATATCATATTTTAAAGATCTAGACGCCTCCTATAATATCTTTTTTTCTTAAATATAATTTTCTTATAAAATCAATAGGTACTACTAAGAAAGATAATAAGAGCATAAATTCAAATTGCCATATTGTAAGTCCATATGTTCTAAACATATCACCACCATAATATATTAAGCTTACTTGTACTATGATTATAAATATTATTACTAGCATAAAAGCTTTATTTTTTAAAAGATTTGATAATAAGTTAAGTCTATGGGTTCTAGCATTAAAACTATTAAATATGCTTATAAATATAAATAGCCCAAAGAAGGCAGTAAGAAATGTTTTATCATTACCATAGACATTATATATAAAAGGACATTTTAGAAAGAAGACGCATAGTAATGCTGATAAGCCACCAGTTATGAGTATTTCTCCTAACATATATTTATTAATAATCATTTCATTTTTGTTTTTGGGTTTTTCATACATATATTCTTTTAAAGCAGGCTCATAAGAAAAGGCTATTCCGGCAAGGGTATCCATAACCATGTTTATCCACAACATTTGAATTACGGTAACTGGGGTATCTACACCAATAAAAGGGCCAATAATGGAGATACTTACGGCACATAAATTTACGGTTAATTGAAAAATTATAAATTTTCTAATGCTTTTGAATATTGTTCTACCATATAAAATAGCATTGGAGATAGATGATAGATTATCATCTAGAATTATTATGTCGCTAGCTTCTTTTGCAACTTCGGTACCACTGCCCATGGCGAATCCAATGTCGGCTTTTTTTAAAGCAGGGGCATCATTTACACCATCGCCAGTCATACCTACTACGTATCCCATTTTTTGGGATATTTTAACTAATCTACTTTTATCACTTGGTAAAGCTCTAGCGATTACTTTAATATTTGGTAAGATTTTTTTTAAACCTTCATCACTTAATTTATTTAAATCTTCACTACTTAAGACTAAGTCATTATTACTTTTTATTAGACCAACTTCGGTACCAATAGCTGTGGCTGTTTCTAGATTATCACCAGTTATCATTATGGTATTTACACCGGCATTTTTTATTAATTCTAAGCCTTTTATAGCAGACGGTCTTACTTCATCTTTGATATATGCAAGTCCTACAAGTGAAAGTCTATCATATCTACTATATGAATCTGAAGTAGCACAAGCAAGTACTCTTATTCCTTTTTTTGTCATTTCGTTTATTTGTTTTTTTATCTTTTGACTGTGGAAAAGTCCTTTTTTTATATTACCTTCATAGTAATGGGTGCATCTTTTTAAAATTATTTCTGGGGCACCTTTAATAAGATTATAATCTTTACCATTATATTTTACTTTTGAACACATAAGTTTATGTTCACTTGAAAATGGTGTGGTTTCTAATTTGGTTATGTCCATTTTACCTTTGAAAAATTTTAGAAGTGCTCTATCGGTTATATTACCGCCAATTGCTTTATCATCAATATAGGCACTTTCATTATTGCCTGTAAGAGAAAGTTTGATCATTTTATAGAATATTTTATTTTTTTTAAGAGTTTCTTCATCATAATAAATTTTACCATTTGGATCTGCAATACCAACTACTTCTAGATGACCTTTGGTTATAGTTCCTGTTTTATCAGAAAATAAAATATTTATATTACCGGCAGTTTCTATGCCCATTAACTTTCTTACTAAAACATTACTTTTCAGCATTCGTTTCATATTTGAAGATAATACTAAGGTAATCATCATGGGTAAACCTTCTGGGACAGCTACAACGATTATGGTTACACTTAGGGTAAGAGCGTGTAAGAGATAGGCAAACATTAATGGAAAGTTACTTAATGTATGCATTATAAGTTCAATATCAAATTTATTGTCTATTACAATGACAGAAAATAGATAAGAGAGAGTTACTAGACCAGCACTAATATAACCTATTTTACTAATTTGCTCGGCCAGATGTATTAATCTTATTTTTAAAGGACTTGTTGGTGTTTTTTCACTTGCTTCTTTAGCAAGGTTGCCATAGAGGGTATGCTCTCCTACTTTTTCTACTTCCATATATCCTTCGCCATTATATACGACGGATGAACGATAAAGGACACTTCCTTTGTTTTTGTTTATTTCTTTAGTTTCGCCATTTAGATTAGATTCATTAACGGAAAGTGTTCCTTTAATTAATTTCCCGTCAGCAGGTATTTGATCTCCTGCTTGCAGCCAGATTATATCTCCTACTACAATATTTCCAATTTCTACTTCATCTAGTTTATTATTTCTTATGACTTTGGTCATTATTTTTGAAGCATCTTCCTGCAACTGATCAAAGGCTTTTTCACTACCATATTCTGAAATACTTGATATAAATGATGCTAAAAAAATAGCAATTACTATACCAATGGTTTCATACCAGTCAAAATCTTGAAATAAAAACAAGGTTTTTATAGCAAGAGCAATTAATAATATTTTAATAATAGGATCACCTAAAGATGCTAGTAATAGTTTTAAAAAACTATCCCGCGCACTAACTGTTATTTGATTATTTCCATATTTTTTTCTCAATTGAATTACTTCGTCTGTATCTAATCCTTTTTTCATAATGAGCCTCCTATAAAAAAATATTAGGCGGCATGTAATTTAATAACTAAAATAAGTAAACAAAAAAAGACAAAAGTACACAGTTAATATAGTTAAATTATTTAAAAAATAACTTTCTATATTTATATGATTTTTTGTCTTTTATTTTATATTAGTCCTTCTTCTTTTAATAAGCTATAAATACATGAGTAACTTCTTTTATTATAGAATTGACAAAATTTTCGGATACTTACACTACTACGTTTATATAAGTCTATGATATATTGTTTTTCTTTTTCATCCATGACGTTAGACGGAGTTCGGTGTTTATTGCCATGTTCAAGTTTAACAGTACCATCTATTATTTCTTGTTTTAGTTTTAGAATATATTTTGGGTGGTATCCGGTAATGTAGGCTATTTCATTATATTCTAAATATGTTTTGTTATTTAATTTTTTTTGTATTAAGTCAACTGCTTGTTTTCTTTTACTTGTGGTATATTTCATGTTTTTCCTCACCCTCTTTGTTACATTATACCACTAAGGGGGATAAATATTGTAAAAAAAAGGCGAATTTTTACTTTTTCGCCTTATTTTTAGTCGTTTTTGTTATTTTTTTATTTATTTGTGTCTTATTTTTAGATTTTGGTGTAGTTTTATCTGTTTCTTTTTTAATTATACTTTCGCTTTGAATTTGTTTATTTTTTTTCTTTTCTTTTTTTATTTTGATAATTTCTCTTACTATTATTACTGAAGTAAAGAATACAAAGATTAAGAATAATATTATTGCATCTTTAATTAAGAAATTACTATTGATATTTACAAATGATTCTCTTAATAGATCAACTGAATATGTCATTGGCATGAAAGGATAGAATGCTTTATATAAAGCAGGTTCTGTCTCTATTGGGAATGTTCCACCACAAGACGCAAGTTGAAGTACAAGGAATACGATTGCGAGGAATTTACCAACATCACCAAGTACAAAAATTAAGAATGTAATTAATGATAGGAATGCTGCTGATATTAAAATACAACTTCCATAGTAAAGAGCTAAGTTTGTAACCTCAAAACCTAAACATGCTTTTAGAATAAATCCTAAGGCAATTGCTTGAACAACTGCTATCGCACCATAACCTAATAGTCTTAAAACACGATGATTTGTATCTCTTCCTAATATTTTAAATCTATTTTCAGGATCATAATATAAACCAATTAATACTAATAGTCCTCCTATCCATAATGATAGTGACATAAAGTATGGAGAGAAGAAGATACCATATGTATTAACATCTCCATAACTATCAGTTTCGGTTGTTACGGCAGTTGCAGTATGTTTATCTAAACCATCTAGTTTATCTGTTTGTTCTTTTGTTTCATTTATTGATTTATCTACTTCATCTTTAGCTGTTTTGACACCATCAGATAATGTATTTGTACCATCATTTAAAGTAGATGCTCCACTATCTAGTGTTGTGATACCATTTGATACTTCTTTTGAGCCTTTACTTAGGGTATTTAAGCCATCATTTAATGAACCTATTCCTGAGTATACACTCTTAGAATTATCTTTTAAGGCTAAGAGACCAGCTTCTAAGGCGTCTATTCCATCTTTTAATTCTGATAGACTTGCTGTTTTAGAATTTAATAGATCTGTGCCATTACTTAATGTTGTTGCGCCACTATTTATTTTTTCTGCACTTTCCTTTAACTTTTCGCTGGTACTTATTTTTATAGCTTCTCCATTTTCATTTGTTGAATCATAAATTTTGGCATTTAGGAAAGCATCCACTGTTGAACACATTGCGGATAAATTGTTATCCATGGCAACTCCATTTTTAGTAAGACCTTTACAATATTGATCTAAACTAGTATATAAGTTTAATGTTTGATTAACACCTGCAGTATATTCTGTTAATGATGTTTCAAGTTTTTTGGCACCTACATTTAAGGCTTCTACTTTGCTTACTAATTCTGGTAGACCATTGGTTTTTTCTTTAAGTAGGGCTGCACCATTATAAGCATTATTTATACCTTCATCAAATTTACCATATAATGTATAAAGTTTGGTACTTCCTGATAAAGCTGTATTTATACCATTATCAAATGTATTATAACTATTTTTTAAGGTATTTGTTCCGTTTTTCAAAGTATTAGTACCATTACTTAATGTAACTGTACCATCATATATTGTACCAAGTCCATCACTAATTTGTTTAGTTTTGTCTGGAACACTTTGAAGATTAGATGTTAGTGTACTTACTACTTCTTCCGTCACTTCTTGCTCTACTGTCATTTGAACTTCTTTCATTGCTGAAGCAAGTATTTGTGAAGCTAAATAATTTGATTTAGTATTTGGCCTATATGTTATTGTTGCTTGTTTTTTGTTTTTCTCAGTTGCACTTAATAAATCTTTAGTGAAATCTTTTGGTATTTTTATTATTGCGTAGTATTTTTCATCTACTAAGCCATCTTCGGCTTTATCTGCGGATACCTCATCAAAGTCAAAAGTATCATTTTTTAGAAGTTCTTTGGTGAATTCTTCACCTTTACACTGGTTATCAACGCATTCATCTTCATTTACAACCGCTACTGGAATATTACTTAATGAGTTATATGGGTCCCAGAAACCTCCTAAGTAAAATAGGCTATAAACTAGCGGTAATACGATAACTCCCACGACTATTATTAATCTTTTTGTAGTTATTTTATCCATATTAATCATCCCCCTGTCTGATAAGACCTTCAGTTAATACTAATGTTAACTGCTGGGAAAGGGCTTTTTTATCAAGCTTACCTTTCCATTCAAATTTTAAAGCAACATATACTTTATAGATTATAAAAGCGGTAATAGATGTTTCACATTGTTTTAGGTAACCATCTTTAATTGCTATATCTAGCTTTTGTTTGATGTTTTTGACTACTTCATCTGTAAATATTTCTAAGCAGTTACTGGTATACCTATTTTCTTTTTCAAAGGCGGCGAGTAATTTAGAATTAACTTGATAATCAAGAGTTGATATCATCATTTCATGTAATTTTGAAGAAAAAGGTATATTTTTTTTATTGATATCATCACATATTTTGTTGATGTTGTTTAATTCTTCATAGAGAAAATATTTAATTAATTCGTCTTTATCTTTGAAGTATGAATATATTGTTTTTTTAGTAACGTTGGCTTCTTTAGCAATTTCATCCATACTGATGCGATAGCCATACTTACTAAAAAGTTCTCTAGCTGTTTCAATTATGCTTTCCTTTTTACTCATAATACCACTTCCTATAAAAATATACTAATATACTAAAAAAGTATACTTGTATAGTATATGCTAATTAAATCCAAATGTCAACAATATTTTTAATTTTTTTATGTTTTTAGCCTATTTTTGTTATTTTTTGACACTTTTTACACTCATAATATAGTATTTCCTCTTTTATTTTATAGTATAAGACAGTACCACAAACTGTACAATAGGTGGGATTTGCTTTAACAGTTACATTTTTGTTTTCCAATAATTCTTCTACAAAAATAGAAGGTTTTTGCTTATTTACTATAAGATAGTTTTTATTTTTGGTTCTAGTAAGCGCTACGTAGAATAATCTTCTTTCTTCAGCATATGGATATTCTTCTTTAAGATCTATAATATATTTAAAGACATCATCTAAATACATTTTACTTGGAAAGCCATCTGGTTTATCTATAAGGTTTGTAATGATGACGCTATCACTTTCAAGTCCTTTTGATTTATGAACAGTTAGGCATTTGATGTTTTGCTTTGGAAGATTTATATTTTGTATATCTTTATTATTTCTACCTAGAAGCATTACACTACCTTTAGGTAATTCATATATAATTTTTTCTATTACTTCGTTTATATCTTTATCATAAAAATAAATATTTATAG
>CAVHAY010000138.1:0-6743 GCA_963634115.1 Clostridia bacterium
ACTTAAAATAGGTTTAATATTATTAATAGAAATACCAGTACATAAACTAATATCAATAAATAAAACAGTAAAGAAAGTAATATAAAATAAAATTAAACTCGTTTTTGAAAAAGCCCTTTCCCCATTTATTAAAGCATAAATTAGAGGTATTACAAAAAATGATGAAATAAATATAAGACTTGTTTTATATAAAAATTGTGAACTTATAAAATAAGTTAAATCAGCAAATATAGTTAATGCAAATACATAACTACCCACTATTAAAATAACATTCATAAATTTTCCAAACTTTCCAAAAACAGAAGAGTTTGTTTCAAAAATATTTTTATCACTATATTTTCTTAACAACTCAAAAATAATAAAAGGTAAAAGACCAAGTACCAGAGCCATAATCGCACTAAACCAAGCATCAACCTTACTAATCGTAATAATATTTGTCAGTGTAATCCCTACAAGAGTAGCTCTTATCGTAAACCACATTAAACTTCCATATTCCAAAAAACTAATCTTTTTCATCCTTTACCTCCTTAATAGTGTTTGCTAAAGCCCCACTAGATTCAATGATAAAATTAACCTTAACATCAAAATTAGTATTTTTATATCCTTTATTATTCCAATCTTTCTTTATATTTTTCCATTTATTTGGATATTTTTTATAAATTAAATTACCAATACCTAAAACATCACTTTTATATTTATACTTAAGTGTATTTAAAGTTTTATTAAGATCTTTTTCTAAAGAACTATTTAAGATCTTTTGTAACTCTTTTATAGTATTTAAATTTTCTAAATTATCATCACTATTAATTTCAGAAATAAAGCCCATACCATCCACACTTATAGATACATTTTTAGGTGATATTATCTTTATTTTACTTTTGACATTTGATGAAGAAAAAGTTATCACATCGTTATTATGTTTAAAATTATATATAATGTCAGTAGCGCTTTTATTCATTATATTAATACTTTCACTTTCTTCATCATTAGCGTATCCAACAAACTTATCTCCTCTATAAATGGCAATATTATCAAGTTTTAAATATGTTTTAGGACTAGTTGATTCTAAATTTTTAAGAGATGAACCTTTATCTTCATTACCTTTTATTGTAATAGATGGTATAGTCGCATCATAACCTGTATCAAGTAATTTACTAACAAAGGAACTGTAATTAACATCATTTGAAAATGCTTGATCACTTCTATTAGCTTCTATTAAAGACGATATACCTTGTGATGGAAAAGATTCCAAAGGAGATACTATTTTTAATACATCTTCTGCTGAAGCATCTTTTGCCTGCAGTATATAAAACTGTTTCCTAGTTTCGGGATTTCTTAATATATAGTCTGCAATATTTAAAACACCCTTTTTACCAACATCTTCAGATATAATAACAATATTTATGTGGCCATAATATAATCTTCTTGAACTTTTAGCTTCAATTTTTCTTGCCGCATCACTTAAATTTTTTCCAGTTCCAGTATAAACTGTTGTCTGTGCTTCGCCTTCCTTACTAGATGTCTGATTCATTTGTGAATTAGCTATCAAATAAGAAAGATTATATTTATCACCATTCATGTCTATACCTACACCAGTAACAATTGCAAGGTCATTAAGTTCACTATAGTTCCCACATCCACACAAAGAAAAAGTAAGAACTAAAATAACAAATATTTTATTTTTCATTGCCTCCTCCTTGTCTAATGATATTTTTATCATTTATATAAACAGGTCTTTTAAACATTTTAGTAATTGAAAATTTAATAATAGAGTCTTTTTGTCCATCAGCATTAAAAGGGCTGAAAGGAGAAAGATAACTAGTACCTAAAAATTCTAAAGAAGAAAGTTTTATAAGAAACATAATAATACCAGAAACAAGTCCAATCATTCCCATAAATGTAGCACATAAAATAAAGATAAATCGCCATGTTCTAATACCATTTACAAAATCTGTATCAGTAAAAATCAGACTACAAATAGATGTAATAGCGACTACAATAACAGCAATAGGAGATACAATACCAGCATCTACTGCGGCTTGACCTAATACCAAAGCCCCTACAATACTCATAGATGTTCCCATATTAACAGGTAATCTAATATCACTTTCTCTTAAAATTTCAAATATAGCCATTAAAAGAATAATTTCAAAAGATGTTGGAAAAGGCACACCCTCACTTTGAACCGCTAAAGAAATTAGTAATTCATCTGGGACAACAGTTTGATCAAACGTTGTAATAGCGATGTATATAGCGGGAGTAAAAAGTGTAACAATTAAAGCAAAAACTTTTAAAATTCTGGTGAAAGTTATATTAAAACTTTTTTGAAATGAATCCTCACTAGTATGCATAAAATCAGTAAAAACACTTGGTAAAATCAAAACAAAGGGGGAGTTTTCTACAAGCAAAGCAATTTTACCATCTAAAATAGCTTGACAAGTCAGATCTGGTCTTTCAGTACTTACTATCTGCGGAAAAGAAGAAGACTGCGAAATAATATAGTCTCTTATATTCCCACTATCAAGTATTCCATCAACATTTATTTTAGCAAGTTTATCTAAAATATAAGTTATTTTATCTTCATTTACAACATCACCTAGATAGGCTAAACTAACATTCGTTTTAGTTCTTCTTCCAACTTTAATATCTGTAAACCAAAGATTATTATCCTTTATTCTTTTTCTAAGTAAACCTAAATTTTTAGAATGACTTTCTGTAAAACTATCTTTAGGTCCCCTAACAATAGGTTCTGAAGATGATTCAGAAACACCTCTATCTAGATTAGCCCTTGTTTCCATCACAATTGCGGTATTATATCCATCAACGACAATAATTGTAAAACCCGCAGATAGATATTCTGAAAAAGTATTAAAATCTTTTGTAGTTTTTATTTGGGCATTAAAAATATTATTATTAATAGCCTTATAAATACTAGTAAAAATACTTTTTTCATCTGATATATAATTTATAGCTCTAATAATATATGCACTAATATTAGAGGTAGAAGATGAACTTTCCATGAATAAAACTCCAATTTTTGTACCTTGAATATTTATAATTCTCGTATTTAAATCACTACTATTACCATATAATTCTTTTATTTTAGATGTAACTTTATTTACATTTTTATCTATCTTCATTTGTGATCTCCTCATGTTTATTATTACCAAAAATAACCTAAAATATGCTTAAAAATAATAATGAGGTTTAAATATAAATTTTAAGATAAGTTTATCTGAGTAAAGATAATCTATATAAAAAATATTGACGCTTATATTAACGTATGATATAAATAAAATAGATAAATTATTAATAACCAAAGGAGAACTATATGGAAGTAAAGTGTTTAAGATTAGATGATGACGCTAGAGGCATTGTGAAAGTAAATGGCAAGATAACATTTGTACCAAATTTATTGCCAAGTGAGACTGCAAATATAAAAATAATTAAAGAAAAAAGAAAATATAATGAAGGTGAAATCATTTCATTAAAAATAAAAAGTAAGAATCGTATCACAACTAAATGTCCATATAAAAATTGTGGATGTACTCTTGCACACTTAGACTATCAAAAACAAATATTATATAAAGAAGAAAAAATTAAAAATATAATAAAAAAATTTATAGGTGAAGATATAAAGATAAACTCTATTATCTATGATAATCATATCTTTGAATATAGAAACAAAATAACTTTAAAAGTTCAAAATACCTTAGGTTATTATAACTACATGACTAATAATTTTTTTCCTATCCAAAAATGTTTACTTGTAACTACCAAAGTCAATGATTTAATAAATATTATCAACAAAGAAGATTTAAGCAAAGTAAGTGAAATTACAATTAAAGAAATGGATGAGATAATGCTTATTATAAAAGGTACAATGGAACTAAAAAATATAATTTCTAAAGTATCATCTATATATATGAATGATAGACTAGTGTATGGAAAGAAATATATTAAAACAAAACTTAATAACTTTACATTTAATATATCTAAAGATAGTTTTTTTCAGGTTAATAAATATATGACTGAGATATTATATAATGAAGCCATAAAAAAACTTCCTAAAAAAAGCAATGGAACAGCACTTGATCTTTATTGTGGTACAGGAACAATATCGCTTTTACTAGCGCCTTATTTTAAGAAAGTAATTGGTATTGAAATAAATAAAGAAGCTATAGAGTGCGCAAATATGAACAAAAAAATAAATAATATAATTAATGTTACATTTATATGTGGAGATGCTACTGTAGTGCTCAAAGATATCTCTAATATTAATAGTTTAGTTGTAGATCCGCCACGTGCTGGCCTTACAAAATCTGGAATAGAAAACATCAAAAGAATATCTCCAGAAGAAATAGTATATATATCTTGTAATCCTATAACGCTTGCTAGAGATCTAAAACTTTTAAAAGAACATTACCATATAGAAGAAATAACACCAATAGAAATGTTTCCATGTACTCATCACGTTGAATGTGTATGCGTTTTAAAACTTAAATAAAGCCTTATATTTAGGCGAAAATCAACTATTCAGTGACTATCAAAAAAAAGCATAATTTTGATAAAAAAACACTTATTTTGGTAAAAAATATGATAAAATTTTATGGAGGTTGTTTGAGGAGAATATGTTTCCTCATATCATATTAGTGGTATGGAGAAACGTATACTAATAAATTATTTAGAAGGAGATGACAAGATTGGCAAAAGATTTAATTATAAGAAGTAGTACAGAAGAGTTTATAACATTTAAACTTCAAGAAAAAGATAAAGGAATACATATAAGATATGAAAACGAGACCTTATGGATGACACAAAAAGCTATGGCAGAATTATTTGATGTTCAAAGACCTGCTATCACGAAACATTTATTAAATATATTTGAAGATAAAGAATTAGAAAAAAATTCAGTATGTTCCAAAATGGAATTAGTTCGAAAAGAAGGAAATAGAAAAGTTTCAAGAAAAAATACACTTCCATTAATGGAGGTGTTTTAAATTGTATATGAGCCTTACTTTAATTTATTAACTACCTAGAAAACTATTTTTATATAAGGTAATTAAGTATACTTACACTTTTTCTACATTTTATTTAAATATCATTATGTATAATCTTGATAAAGGTGATAAGTATGAAAAAGGTAAAATTGGTAAAAAAAAGACGATTTAAATATAGAATTTTCATTTATATTCTATTAGTATTTATAGGTTATGAAATATCTTATAATATTATGATGAACTCTATTCTTGCAAGAACCAATGAAACATTTGTCAAAGCAATGCTCGTAGACTCCAACTATCATATGCTTTATGATAAAAAAGCTGGTGATTTATTTACAAAAGTCTTTTCATACTTCTTTAATATAAATGAACCAGTAAGTATTTTAGAAAATACACTTTATTATAAGGAAAGTTCATCCGCTAATGTAAGCTATGTAAGTGCTATAAAAGAAGAAGAGAAAGAGCCTTTAGTTTATATTTATAATAGCCATCAGGCAGAAAGCTATGTCGGAGATACTTTAGAACCATATAACATTACCCCAGGGGTAATGATGGTCTCATATATTCTTCAAGATAAACTGCAAAACATTGGTATCAAGTCCATTGTCCTTGAAGATGACCTTATAAGTTACATGAATAGTAATAATATAAAATATGTTAAAAGTTATGAAGTCAGTCGAAAATTTATCACAGAAACCATAAATAATACACCATCATTAAAATTAATCATAGATCTTCATCGTGATAGTATATCAAAAAACAGTTCCACAGTTATGATAAATGATAAAGCATGTGCTAAAATAGTTTTTATTGTTGGTAATGAATATGATGAATATCAAAAAAATTTAGAACTTTCTAATAAATTAAATGATAAAATAAAAGAAAAATATCCTAGTTTAACAAGAGGCGTACTTATAAAAGGTGGTATCGGAAGTAATGGCATATATAATCAAGATTTAAATCCTAAAATGATACTTTTAGAAGTAGGTAGTGATAAAAATACCATATCAGAAGTTTTAAATACCACCGAGTTACTAGCGCCTATTATAGGAGAATACGTAAATGAATCTTAATCTTCTTACGCGAATATTTAAAGTAAGCATGCTTATATGTTTTGCTACTTTTATGGCCCTTTATGTTACTAATAAAATGGGTTATGACGAATATAGAAATAGCAAAAAAACTGTACTAACTAATGAAAAAATAAAACAATTTGAAACAGATGTTGCTGAAGGTAAAAATGTAACTTTAGAAGATTATTTACCTAAAGAAATAAATTATCAAAACAAATTATCAAGACTAGGATTAAAAATCTCAGATACTACATCATTACTTGTCAAAAGTGCTGTTCAAAAGAGTTTTAAAATCATATCAAAATTAGGCGAGCAATAGCAGGTTATAACCTGCATTTTTTTCTATATATAACGCAAATTAATGCTAAAATGACATAAAAGTATGATATCATATATAAAGGTGATACAAATGAAATTAATTTTAGGAAGTCATGTTTCTTATAACTCTACAGAAGGTCTTGTAGGAAGTGTAATAGAAGCCTTAAGTTATGGGTCAAATACTTTTATGTTTTATACAGGGGCACCTCAAAATACCATCAGAAGTTCTATTGACTTAGAACTTACCTCACTCGCCCAAAAAACCATGAAAGAACAAAATATCGATATCAAAAATGTTATTATTCATGCTCCTTATATCATTAATTTAGCCAATAACAAAGATAAAGAT
>CAVHAY010000139.1:0-4438 GCA_963634115.1 Clostridia bacterium
ATTCATGAGTCATTTATCTTAAAACTTCCTCATTAGTAATATACAATTTTTATTTATGTTTTACTTCTTTTTTTTACAAAATATAAAAAAATGACAAAATAATTTTTATCATGTGTCTCAAAACAAGGACATTTTCAGTAAAATGGTAAGTATGAAACCATTATTTAAAGTCTTGTGAAGGAGGTTTTATATATGAGTTCTACATTACGAAAATTTAAAAAAAGAAATATTAATGTTTCTATGAGCATCAAAATTGTTTGTCCTACTTGTAAAAGCACAAAACTTATTCCACAAAGTATATTTTAAAAAGCAAATAATACTACTTTTAAAAATAACCCTATTTTTCTATGTAATAAATGTAAAATTAAAATGACTCCTAGTACCATAGAAGTCAATTATTAAAATTTTTATACCTTGATTTTTATGGATTTAATTGCTGGCTTTTTGTCATGCGTTGACTTTATTTTTAAGGTTAGGTTAATTGCAAAGCAAATTCCTAATAAATAAAAAACAAAGATACTTTATACTATATCTTTGCTTTTTTTATTAATTAATCGCAGTACCATTAACATATAATTTATATCCATTAAAATCAATATTACTATAAGATGTATCCGCATCATCCAAAGAAGTAACATAACTATCTCCTGTTAACTTAATTTTAGAACTTTTATCCAAAATTAATTTTAACTCTTTAGCGCTATTATCTCCATTAATAACACCTTCATAAGAAGAATTAGATTTCATAGTCATAGACAAAGTAGATATAGAAGATACTACAATATTACCCTTAACTGTTTGATTAGTTAATTTAAGAGTTACATCTCCTCCATTAGAACCAGACTGTCCCCAAGAGTCTTCTTTAATACGTAAAAAATTACCAGACTTATCATTATTAATAATTTCATTATTTTCTAGACTAATAGAAGCCGTAGTATTAGTAACATATAAAGTATCACCCTTATTAGTTGTAATCTTACTATTTTTTGCCGTAAATGAAGAAGTACCACTATCAGCATCTCCACTCATAGATTGATACAAGAAAATGTTTTTATAAGTAGTAGATTTGCCATTAAGTTTAGAATTAGTATCCACTAATGTTACATTATCTAAACTAACAGAATTTTTACCCTCAATAACAACACCTTCAGATGTTTTAGAAGTAAGTTTTGCATTCTTTACAGTTATATCTGCAGTTGAATAAATAGCTGGTGATCCTTGTCCACTCGTTGTATAAGTACCTTTATTAACTATTATCTTACCACCACCACGATCAGATCTAATTGCCGCAGAAGAAATACCTTCTGTACTAACAGTTAAATTATTTGCTGTTAAATTTCCACCACCAGTAACCATAATTCCACCTGAATTATCTTTTGTTGTAGTTATTTTAGAATTACTAATCTTAATACTGGTGCCATCACTAGATGAATTACCTGTACTAGCATTTCCACCATAAGAAAATACTCCATTTGCACCTACCGCGCTTGTTTTAACAGTAATATTTTTTAAAGTTAAATTCGCAGAATCTTTAGCAATAATTGCAGAGTTAGTACCATAAAAACTAGTATCATCTCCAGTATTCGCATCACCTGTTTTTGTAACACTTATCCCCGATATATTGGCACTTATATTTCCAGAAGCACTAATAACATTTTCTAAAGCCTCACTAGAACTATAACTACCCGAAGTAATCGTTTCATTTGTCGTAATCTCTTTAACACTTGAATAATTTTCAGATGTATTAGTTTCATTACTAATTAAATAATTACTTGCCACTTTACCCTCTAAAAAAGTAAACCCAGTACAAACAATAATATTAATTAAAATATATATAAGTACCTTATCACTATTAGAGAATGTTTCTTTAAAACTTAACTTATTAAATTTAGACATCATCAAATATATAAGTAATAAAGAAATCACTAATGTTAACGTACCAAATATTAAATAATAAACCCAAGAAATTGTTGTATTTGTCATAGACTGTTCTCCGCCGCCTATATTAGAATCATCAGGCTTTTCTGGAGGTGTCTCTGAACTAGAATTACCATTGTTATCTGGGACCATATTAGAGTTAGAATTATCATTATTGCCTGAGGTAATATTAGAATCACCATTATTCCCTGGAACCATATTAGAATTATCATTAGAACCAGATGTATCCGTACCTGCAGAATTCCCTCCGGGTTCATTTTTAGAAGCATTATCATTGGAATTGTCACTTTCCGTATTAGAACTCTTATTATTATCTGGTGGAGTTCCCATATTTGAATCACTCATATTATTTTGTGTAGTTTGAGCATTTTCACCATTGTTAGTTTGCGTATGTTCTTTAGCATAATTCATTGTAAAAAACAAACCACATACCATCAATAATATTATAAAAACCATAATAAAATTTTTTAAAAATCTTTTCATAATTATCTCCTTTCATCACAATTATTACAAACATTTATGAAAGCAATATGAAAATAGCATGTAAAATATATGATATTTTATATTTTAATGCCCTATATACCAAAATATATATCATAATTTGTCACTTAAGTTTAAGATAATTATAGACATTATAATAACCATTTTGTCATAAGTTACATACAATAAAAAGAAAGGAGTTCTCATGAAAAAAAATACTATCCAAAAGGCCTTAAATAAAATAAAGGAAGATGAAAAATGTAAACCACGCTGTAGCATTATTAATATAAAAGGCAAACCTGGGCCAACAGGCCCAACAGGACCAATAGGTAAAGGCCTTCACATTACAGGATATTATGATTCATTAGATGAATTAGAAGAAAATCATCCAATAGGAAATGCTGATGATACTTATATAGTAAATGATGAATTATACATGTGGTCAGAAAACAACCAAACATGGGAAAATATTGGTAAAATAAGAGGTCCAGCTGGCGAAATAGGACCCATAGGGCCCAAAGGTGATACTGGAGATCCAGGCCCCAAAGGTGATATTGGCCCTATAGGACCCAAAGGCCCTACAGGTCCCAAAGGTGACACCGGTCCTATAGGACCCATAGGGCCCAAAGGTGATACTGGAAATCCAGGCCCCAAAGGCGAACAAGGTCCAGCTGGCGCACTTTTAACTAGTTATGCTATCAAATATCAAGATACAACAAAAACCATTGAAACAATCAAAGATACCGCTTCCCCTATTCCTTTAGAAAAAATTGGCCCCACTTCTAATTTAGTCACCACCGCCAGTAATGCCATAACAATTGATGAAAATGGTACCTATAAAATAGATTATTACATTTCTGCTCAATACTCTGTCACAGCCAAAATAACAATAGATATTAAAAGTAATCTAGTAACTATTCCAGGATCAAATGTGGTTGAAAATGTAACCGCTGGTGCAGAAAAAAGTATACATGGTACAGTACTTGCCGAATTAGAAAAAGGTACATATATTACCTTAAATGTAACCGCAGATAAAGAACTTAGTATTTCACTCGCCGAAGGTATAAGTGCATATCTGTGTATCATAAAATTAAAATAAAAAGAAAGGAGTTTTTATGAATAAAAATATTATCCAAAACGCCTTAAATAAAATAAAAAAAGATGAAAAATGCAAACCTAAATGTAGTGTCATTAATATAAAAGGCAAACTTGGACCTACAGGTCCAACAGGACCAATAGGTAAAGGCCTTAACATTACAGGATATTATAATTCATTAGATGAATTAAAAGAAAATCATCCTATAGGAAGTGCTGAAGAAACATACATAGTAGATGACGAATTATATATATGGTCAGAAAATACTCAAAATTGGGAAAATATTGGTAAAGTAAAAGGACCAAAAGGTGACATAGGTCCAACAGGACCGGCTGGTCCAACTCTCATCAAAAGTGCATACATCGTAACCTATAATAATTTAAACAATGAAGAGGGACAACCTGTCGCATCAGCAACTAAAATTCCCTTAAAAAGAAAAGAATTAGATATCGGAGATATCATCAAACTAAATAGTGACTATACAATAAGTTTTAACAACACTGGATATTATAAAATAAGTTTTACTGTATATGCTTATCCTACTGTAACTAGTGTGGACTTTGATCCTACAAAAGATATAGTATCCATAGGCTTCAAAGAAACAAACACAGATAAAGTATATGTAGGCACCAGTAGTTGGGTATGGAATGGAGAAGCCATAGAAATATATGCTAGTGGTATTATTATAGTCACAGATACTAATGCTTTATATGAACTTACAAACCTAAGTAAAGAAACAATATATCTAAATACACCAAGTATAAATAACATTACAAGTATTTCATATTTTAGTAACTCACTAGTAACATTATTAATTGAATATTTAGGCGAAAACCAATAAAACGTTATAGCTATTAGTTATAACGTTTCAGAGTGTTGACAAAGTTCAATACTCTTTTCTTTTTTTCTAAAGTATTGTATAAT
>CAVHAY010000140.1:0-3570 GCA_963634115.1 Clostridia bacterium
GTGTTACCATAATAATATAAATTATTACCATTTACAAAATAAACATCACTATCTCTAAACATCACACTATTAATATCAGTAGTAGTAAATAAATATGTATGCATTTTTTTATTAAAAATATCTGCTCTATATACAGCATATCCATTATTTTCTTTTTTATATAAATAATAATAACCATATTTATTACCTATTTTTTGAACTTTTTCATATCCCTTTATATCTTTATCTTTATAATTATCAAAAGTTTTTCCATCAATAGCCGCTGCTAAAGGCATAGTTCCCCACTCAGTACCGACATAGTCTAGTAGTTTATCCTTTGTACCAACCTTTTTTATAACTTCATCATCTATATTTATTTTATACTGTGTTAAACTATCTTTATCAAAGAAATATACTTCACCATTTACTACTCCTTGCATAATTGTATCAAAAGATATATCATTATAACTTCTAATTTCCTTAATATTACCATTTACTAAATTAACAACATAAAAACTTTTAAAAGTATACTGACTATTATAATCTGCGACAACATAATACTTATCAGTAAAAATACTAACAGGTTTTTTATATACATCATTATCAAATATATGAATATCACGAGCCTTATTACCAATAAGAGTAATACCCCTATAACTTTCTACCGCTATATAATTATTATCTTTAACATTATCAAAAGCAACTGCTATTGTACCAGATACACTTTTTAAAGATGCCTTATCTTTATAAAGAGAAGCATTATAACCAAATTTTTTTAAAGATTTTTGAAATGCCTTAATCTCATTATCATCAATATCATGAGCATACGTAATAGTATTACCACTTACACACATAATATCACTATTAATATCATTATTTGTATATATAGGTAAAATACATTGATACTTACTAGTTTTAACATATTTAATCTTTTTAATAATTTTTTCAGCTTTATTATAATCTTTAACTAATTGATAATTTATCTTAAAACCACCCGCAGTAATAACAAAATAATAAGTATCTGTATCATTAAAACCATTTACTTTAAGATTTTCTTTTACTGTAAAATTACCAACAGAATAACTAACACTATGTCCTTTATCAAAAACATGCATAAACATTTTTATACCTAAAAATAAAACTAGTAAAATAATTAAAACTTTGCATAAATACTTCAAAATATCAACTACTTTCCTTATAAAAAGGAATAAACAATTATTCCATTTTTAAACTATTCATTATCTTCACTCATAGATTTTAAATCTTGAGTTAAATGCTCCTTTTCTTTCTCAGAAACATTATTTCTAAACTCTCTTTTTTTCTGCATCATATATTTAGATAAAACAGTTTCAATCTCCATAAGTGCACTATTAGATAAATTAGATAATACAACAGTTTCTTTTATTGTATCTATAATTGCTCTTCCCCATATAAGACCCATTTTTATAGTAAAATCATTAAACATATCTGGAGTAATACTGTAATAAAAATAACCAAAAAATAATCTTTTTTGAGCCACAATAATTCTTTTATCAGTTAAAACAACAACATGTGTACTAAGCATATCAAGAGCACTAGGTCCTTTTTGAGCGGCAAATACATATAAAACATCTTCATCATCATTAATCATTTTTTGAGCAATAGAACAATGTTGTTTTAATCTCCATACTATAGTTCCAGGAAATTTATTTGCAAACTCTTTAGCTTTTTTATATATAATATTATTTTTTTCCATATATCATCACCAACTATCATTATTATAACAAAATAATTTATAATTTTAAAGAAAAATCAATAAATTATAAAACATGATTTTAACTACACCAAAAATAATAAATTATATTATAATAAGTTTCATAACTAAAAATAAAAACTACTATAATACATTAACTGTAATTTAAGTAGTTTTTATATTCTTATTTTACATATTCATTTAAATTTTTTATTTTATACGTTAAATCACCCATTAAAGCTGTAGGTACAAAACCAGCCGCACTATTAATAACATCTGGTATTCTATTAACTACACTTGCACATGTAAGTTCTACAGTCGCAGGTCTTTTCACAGTAATAGTAGTATTAGGTTCCCCTTGTACAGTCCATTCATTAATATCAAACTCATCTGGAGCATAAACTTTACCAACACATTTAGTCTCCAAAACAATACCCTCTTCAGTTTCCGTAGTCACAACAGCACTCATACCAGTCGCATTACCAGCTTTTATAACCATACCTAAAGTAGAAGATGAAATATCTTTATCATAAACCTCTGGAACACATTTCTGTGACTGATGTTTAACAGTTAACCCTAACTTTTCACATAACCATCCATTAACATTCCACATATAACTAGGTGTGTAATTACCACTTAAAATAAGCTTTTGCCTTTCTTCATCACTCATTCTATCCACACTAGCAATTTTTGTATCAAATTCATCTAATGTAAGTCCCGCACCATGTGCTTCAGCAAGAGCAATGCCATAATCTTCAACATTGTACCATGATTCACCTATAATTTTTTTTATACTTTGAGTACTACCAGAAATAGAACTAATCAACTGTCCCCAATAAATATCTTGATATCCATTACCAGTAATTGTACAATTATTCTTTTTAGCCTCTAAATCAATCTCATTTGTTAAATTTGGATTAGAATTCCAAGAATAAAAAGCCTCTTCACATGTAGTAATTGCATTAATACCTAATGATGCACAAAGCATCAAAGCATCTTTAACATCTTCTAATAAACTCATTGTAGTAACTAAACATACATCAGGTTTAGTTGCCAGTAAAACATCTCTAGCATTTCTAGCATCACTTATAATAATGCCTTTATCTTCGCCACCCATAACATCACTAATATCTTTACCAATAACATCAGGATTAACATCAAAAGCCGCTACTACATCTGCACCTTTTTCATAAACATATCTCATAGTATATTTACTCATTTTACCGCAGCCATACTGCGCTACCTTAATTTTTCTATCCATATCTTATCCTCCTATAATTATTATATATAAATAAAAACAAATTATCAAGAAAAAGAAAAATCACTTTACACATATTTTAATAAGGTGAAACACCTTATTAAGTTTTTAGTTTCATGTTGAGTACTCCAGATAACCCTAACAGAGGTAAAGAAATTTTAAATTTACTTAATATCACAGAAATTAAAAGAGATGAGGTTACCCTAAAACCTTATCTCCTAAAACATAATAAGAAAAAATAATTCTTATTGACAAATTTAGAAATACCCACAAAGCTATCATATATAATATACATTTAGCAAAAGGAATTTAGTCTTACATTTTTAAAATTTCTATAGCCTCTTGCGTTTTTGTCGTGGATAAATTTCTAACACATATATTATTTTACACTATTTTTTTTTAAAATATCAATTAGTTTTGATATTAAAAACGCCCATAATATGGACGTTTCTTATACATTTTAATTTCACTTTATGAAACTGGAATTTATTTTTTCATTTCACGCATATTTTAATAATATAAAATTAGAAAAATATTATAAAAAAACATTAGATTTTATTTTCTAATGCTTTAATGTCTTTTAAAGATAAACCAGTTGCTT
>CAVHAY010000141.1:0-6148 GCA_963634115.1 Clostridia bacterium
CATGTGGAAAGACATGGAAAGAAAACATCAAGAATTAATAACTTATAAAAAACCAAAATATACTTTAGGTGAAAAAATAGAAATATTTGGTAATAAAATTCTTGGAAAAAAACAAGGCAAAAGACGTACACCTATTGATATTGATTTTAATGGCGCGGATGCTAAAAAGTCAAAAATTAAACAAACATATTTGTATGAAGTACTAGATAAAGATGGTAAAACTAAAATAGGTTATTTTGATGCCTTTTCTAAAGTTGAAGTATATTCATATCTGCTTAATGAAGGATATAAAGTAATTTATAATATACAAACATCTTCATGGATTCGTATGTTTAATAAATCTGGTACAAGTAATACTAAAATCAAAACAAAAGATCTTATATTTATGCTTGCCCAATTATCTACATATATTAAAGCTGGTATTCCGTTAATGGATTCTGTTAAAATTTTAACCAAACAATTTAAAAATAAAACATATCAAAAAATATTGTCAGCAGTTGCCTATGAACTATCTGTAGGTCAAAATTTTAGTAGTGCTTTAGAAAAACAAGGTGAAGCTTTTCCAAAATTATTAATAAATATGATAAAAGCTTCAGAAATGACTGGTGAACTACCAGAAGCACTAGATGATATGGAAGAATATTATACAGAAATAGAAAGTACAAGAAAAGCTATGGTTAGTGCTATGATGTATCCAGTAATTATATTTATAATTGCTATTGGTGTAGGACTATTCATAATGCTTTATGTAGTACCACAATTTGTAGAAATATATGAATCTTTAGATACTGAGCTTCCATGGATTACTAAATTTGTATTATGGTTTAGTAGTTTCTTAAGTAATTATGCAATTTTACTAGCAATAGGCTTTATCTTATTCTTACTTGTATTCATGTATGCTTATAAAAATATAAAAGCCTTCCGTACTGGTATTCAAAATATAATTATGAGACTACCAGTATTTGGCAACATAGTTATATATAATGAAGTAACAATGTTTACTAAAACATTTTCATCTTTACTTTCACATAACGTTTTTATAACCGATAGTATGGATATTTTAAATAAAATCACTAATAATGAAATATATAAATCATTAATATTAGATGCTGTAACGCAAATTGCTAAAGGTGGTAAACTTTCGACGGCATTTAAAGACCATTGGGCCTTTCCAGTGTCAGCTTATGAAATGATTGTTACAGGTGAAATGACTGGACAGCTTGCAGAAATGATGAAAAAAGTATCAGCCTATTATCAGGATTTGCACAAAAATGCCGTTGCACGTATGAAAACATTTATTGAACCTATTATGATAATATTACTGACTGTAATGGTTGGTGTTATAGTTCTTGCAATTGTTGTTCCAATGTTTAATATGTATAGCGCTATTCAAGATTAGGGGGAATTATATGTATATTTATACATTATTTGTATTATTTGTTTTAGGAGCTATTTTAGGCTCTTTCTATAATGTTGTAGGATATAGACTTCCAAAAGGCGAATCTATCGTTAGTCCGCCTAGCCATTGTACAAAGTGTGGGACTAAACTAGGAGTTTTAGAACTTATTCCAATTATTTCCTATATTTTATTAAAAGGTAAATGTAAGCATTGTGGCACTAAAGTAGCAGCATTTTATACAGTATTTGAAATTTTAACAGGTTTATTTTTTGCCCTAGCATTTATTTCATATGGCTATTCACTTGATTTGATTATAGCTCTTACATTTATTTCAATGCTTATAATTATTGTTATTAGTGATTATAATTATATGATAATATCTGATGAAGTTTTAATATTTTTCTCTATACTTTTAGGAATAGAAATATTTTTTATTCATGGTAGTAGTGAATTAATAAGTAGTTTAATAAGTGCCATACTAGCTTTTGTAACCATGTTTTTAATTAAACTTGGGGGAGATAAAATGTTTAAAAGAGAATCTATGGGTGGGGGAGACATAAAATTGATGTTTACATTTGGACTAGTTTTAGGTTACCCTATGGCAATTGTATCTATATTTTTAGGTTCTGTTATAGGTCTTATAGTGTCTTTAATAACTATTAAGAAAAATCCAGAACATATCATTCCCTTTGGACCTTTTTTAGCCGCTGGAGCTTTAATTATTATTTTGTTTCAAATAACTCCAAATACCATTTTATCTTTTTATAATTTATAAAAAAAGCCAACTATACTTAATTAGTTGGTTTTTGAATATCATTATTTGGTTGTACTTCTAATATAGTTTCATTGTTAACTTGATTAATTGTATTTATCATAGGTGTAGTTGGTGGTACCGAATTAACTAGTGGTTTATTTATTACATTAGTTGTATTAGTAGAATCATTTTTAATTGCTGTAGAAACATTTGTAGTCTGAACTTTTTGTATATCTATTTTATTTGCTACACGTCCAGCATTTTCTTCGGCTGTATGTAATTCTTTAGTTCTCTTAATAACATTTTTTAAACTAATATTATCTGAAAGACTTGGATCATCATCAAGTTCAATTAAATTAAGAATTTCACTAAAAGTTGTTTCTCCTAAAATAACTTTTTTTAATCCATCTTCTAATAATGTATCAACATCTCCTTGATAAACTAATTTTCTAAGTTCTTCTTTATCAGCATTTTCACTTAATGCATCTCTAATGGCTGCGCTAATATAGAGTACTTCTTGAATAGCAATTCTTCCTTTATAACCATTATTACATTTATCGCATCCCTCGACATCATAAATTTCTTCTACATCTTCACCTGTAACGGCTTTTAATATTTCTTTTTCATAATCAGTAGTTTTTCTTTTTACTTTACAGTGTGGACATAACATTCTGGCTAACTTTTGTGAAACAATTCCAGTAAGTGAACTTGCAAGTAAATATTTAGGAACATCCATATCTATTAAACGTTCAATAGTAGTTAGTGAATTATTGGTATGGATAGTAGATAATACTAAGTGTCCAGTAATAGAGGCTCTAACCGCTATTCTAGCTGTTTCACTATCACGAATCTCTCCAATCATGATAATATTGGGATCTTGACGTAAAATAGAACGTAATGCCTCTGCGAAAGTCATACCAATTTGACTATTAACCTGTACTTGATTAACGCCCTCTAAATCCATTTCTACTGGATCTTCAACAGTAATAATATTTGTTGTAGATCTATTTAAATATTGTAATATAGAGTATAGAGTAGTAGATTTACCAGAACCAGTTGCTCCAGTAACTAAGATTATTCCATTAGGTATTCCGATCATCTCTAAAACTTTTTTGTAATTTTTTTCACTAAAACCAAGACTATCAATACCCGCTAAACTTCTAGAATAATCTAAAATTCTGATAACTACTTTTTCTCCAATATTAAGTGGCAAGACAGAGACACGTAAATCTAAATATACACCATCAATAGTAGCTTTAATCGCGCCATCTTGTGGTCTACGAGATTCTGTTATATTCATTTTTGATATAGTTTTAATACGTGTAATTATATAATCTTTATAGGCATTTGGAACTTCTGCATAGTCCAGAAGAAAGCCATCTATACGTATACGAACAAGTAAAAACTTTTCCCTTGGATCAAAGTGAATATCACTTGCTCCTCGTTTTGAAGCATCCACTAATATTTCATTTACAATATCTACAATTGGTTTTTTTTGAAAATCAAACTTTTTAAGCACTTAACTGACCAACTCCTATCTATTATTTTATAACTAGGACTAGAATTTATCCTAAATATATTATATAATAGTTTCAAGATAAAAACAATAACAAAGGGTGTTAATTATGAAAAAGAATAATAAAGGTTTTCTTATGGTTGAAACAGTTGTAGTATCAACGTTTGTAATGTTTGTCTTAATAGTGCTTTATATCCAGTTTAATGCATTATTAGTAAATTATAACAAAAGTTATACTTATAATACTTCAAATAATATATATAATTTAAGTGCCATAAGAGATTACCTAATTGAAAATCAAGGAGAAGGGGATACTGCTTTAAATCATTATTTAAGTAGTAGTAAAACCCCATATATAATTATTTATAGTGCTGAAACATGTAATCAAAGCATAAGCCTTTCTAATGTATCTTTTTGCGCAGAATTGGCACATGCCGGTAAATTTAAAACAATACTTTATACAAATTCTGATGTTTCAGAATTAAAAAAATATATAAATGAAAATGATAATAAGGTAATAAAACAAAAATTTAAAAATTTTATTGCTAAAATAAATAACATCGAATACAAAAATAGACTAATTGCCGAGTATGAAGATAATACATTTGGAACTATTACCTATGGTGTATATACCAAAGAATAATAGAAAGGAAGTAAAAAATGAATAACAAAGCTTTTACCGTAGTAGAACTACTGGCATCTTTCACCATTACTATGATTATATTAATATTTTTGTTAGAAATACTTTTAGAAGTTAAGAATATTTACTATAGCAATGAAATTAAAACAGCAGTCTACAATAAAAACGCTATTGCTGCTTCTGCCATAAATAAAAGGTTAAACCAGTATTATATAGTAAATGTTTTAACTGATGAAAGCCTCATAAATAGTTATTGTAGTGATGCCCCAGAAGATGCCCAAAATATTGCCATTGGAACAGTTTCAAATACCTCTATGTATAACATAAATGGTGAGCCTGCATACTTTTTTATCTCTTTAAAAACAAATGATATTTCAAATCCTGAAATTTCTATAAGAGGATGTGATAATAGTCCAACCGGATTTGAAGATATAACAATTAAATTACCCGAAAATACCAGTATCGTGCCAGTTACCAATGAAGATATAATAACTGTGACTAGGAGTTTTGTAGGCAATGGTAAAAGAGACTCTTATATAAAAATAACTTATAATGTAAGTAGTAACAAACTGAGTGAAAAAATTGGTTTTAATTATATATACACATTTAGCAGTCAGTAGTCAAAACTTTTGCTTTAAACAAATAAAAACCAATAATCAAAAACCATAAATATAAGAATACCTGATATAAAAGCATGCATCACTCTAGCACAAAAAAATGGAAAATATTTGATATTAGTATCGCTTAAAATACTCATTATCTGCATATGCACACTAAGTCCACCGAAAGATAAAATAATTACTGATAAAGTGCATTTAATTTTTAAGGGAATATTTTCAAGACTTATATATTTAAGTCCTTGTGTCATTTCTATAAAACCATTTAAAGTACTTTGATATATAGGATATATATCTACCAAATTATCTATAATTGTAGTTAAAATTAAAAACATTGTCATAACTCCTAGTATAAGTAAAAGTGTATTAATACTGCCTAAGATAGTTTCTGTTATCATAGTACCAAAAGGTTTCGTTTTTCTTTTTTTATGCATAGCCTCTTTAAGTGTTATGCGTTTATAATTATGACAAGGATAATAATTTCTCATAATAAGGCCTACTATTATATTCCCTATATAATGACATATTAGTATAATAAGACCAACTTTTTTATTATTTAAAAAGAAAATAGATACAGTTCCTAGTATAAATAATGGATTTGCAAAACAAGAAAAACATAATATTTTAGTGGCTTCATACTTATCAATTTCCTTGTTTTGATATAATTCTTTTATGTATTTAGCATTTGATGGATTACCAGAAAAAAGACTCATTACAAATATAAAAGCTGATTTTGAACTAACCTTAAATAATTTATTCATAATAGGACCAATTAAACTGCCTAAAACTTCTACAAATCCATAGTTTATCATTATATTAGATAAAATAAAAAAAGGAAATAATGAAGGGAAAATATTATCACGCCATATATCTATTGAAAATTTAACTGCCGAAAAAATTCTTTCTTTATCATATAAAATTGCAAAACAAATATATACAAGTATTATCATTATTATTCCATTATAGATTTTTTTCATATTTCCTCCAATATAATGTATAATCTAATTAGAAAGGGTGATTATTATTAATAAATTATATGAAAACTTTAAAACATTCATTAAAGAAAATTATAAAAGTGTAATATTTATTATAGTAATTTTTTTCTTATTCTTCTTTAAATTACCTTATTATATATATGCACCTGGGGGACTTATCGATACTACTGATAAAGTTACTATAGATAATAAAATAGATTTTAAAGGTAGTTTAAATATGGCATATG